>JAGCRH010000077.1 GCA_017964785.1 Prevotella sp. | reverse complement strand
TTCATAATTATTTGATAACTTTGCAACTGTTCGTATCTGTGTAACGTCAAACGGACAAAGTGAAACAAAAATGCGAAGGAATATGAAGACAAATCTGTTATTGGCATTGTTTGCCGTGCTGCTCTCAGCATCGTCGTGTTCAATCAATCTTGGGGAGGGTTCTGAAAGGATAGAGCCCAGTTCGAACATCGTTAAGACCAAGTATCCGATGGAGGCTTTCGATAAGGTGGAAAGCCATGTGGTGGGTAATATCCAACTGGTACAGAGTGACCAGAGTCGTGTGACCCTGTCGGCCCCTGAGAACTATATCGACTTATTCAGTATCAATAACGATCACGGGAAGTTGGAGATTACTTTTACGAAGGATAATATCAATATCGATGCCAGCAATATCACCTTTATCGTCTATACGCCAAACCTCCATAAAGTCAAGAATTCCGGAGCGGCTGATATCCGTTTAGACAGTCTGACTACCGATGAATTGGAGATCGACAATTCTGGTGTTGGTGCCTTCGATCTCGCTGAGATCAGGGCTCGCGAAGTGGAGGTGAAATGCAGTGGTGTAGGCAGTATCAAACTGAGTGGTAAGACTGAGGAAGCCGAGTATGAATGCAGTGGTGTGGGCAGCATCAATGCCGTCGATATGAAAGCACTCCATGTGGATGCTGTGGTCAGTGGAGTAGGGGGTATCAAGTGCTTCGCCTCAGACTTTATCAAAGGTCGCGTCTCTGGTGTCGGAGGTTTGGAATATGCCGGCAATCCGCATGGTGCACAACTCGATAAATCCTCAATGGTAGGGAGCATCTCAGAAATCAAATAGCAAAAAGGTCAGGCATTCAAACCTGACCTTTATTATTTAGTGGGCTTCGAGCCAGTTTTGTCCGAAGCCGGAATCAGCCACAAGGGGAACGATGAGGGGGAAGGCAGCCTGCATCTCTTCGATGACAATGCGTTCTACCTGTTCCTTTTCTTCTGGATAGACGGAGAAGTTGAGTTCGTCGTGGACTTGGAGGATCATCTTGCTCCTGATACCCTCTTTCTTGAAGCGTTCATGGATATGGATCATCGCTACTTTAATGATATCTGCTGCCGTACCTTGGATGGGGGCGTTGATGGCGTTACGCTCTGCAAAACCACGTACAGTGGCGTTGTGCGAATTGATATCCGGCAGGTAACGACGACGTCCGAATAGGGTAGTGACATAACCCTTTTGACGAGCCACCTCCTTCGATTTCTCCATATAGTCGTGCACCTGTGGGAAGGTGGCGAAATAGCCGTCTATCAGCATCTTAGCCTCCTCGCGAGGGATGTCTAAACGCTCTGCGAGACCAAAAACGGTGATGCCATAAATGATACCAAAGTTGGCACGCTTCGACTTGGTGCGTTCATCACGGGTCACCTCTTCGATAGGTTTCTTATAGATATTCGCTGCTGTGGCAGCATGGAGGTCTTTGCCTTCACGGAACACCTCTATCATCTGAGGATCTTGCGACAGATGCGCCATCACACGCAGTTCAATTTGCGAATAGTCTGCTGAAAAGAACAGACAACCAGGCTCTGGCACAAACGCCTTTCTAATCTCCTTGCCATCCTCGCCTCTAATTGGAATATTTTGCAGATTGGGATCGCTACTTGATAAGCGTCCTGTGGCAGTAATCGTCTGATTAAAGGAGGTGTGGATATGTCCCGTACGAGGATTTATCAACTTCGGCAGTGCTTCGATATAGGTGCCGATGAGTTTCTTTAACCCTCTGTGTTCCAAGATGTCAGCAACAATCTCATGCTTGTTGCGCAGTTGTTGGAGCACTTCCTCAGAAGTGACATACTGACCCGTCTTGGTCTTCTTGGGCTTCTCGATGATTTTGAGTTTGTCGAAGAGGATTTCACCCACTTGCTTGGGTGAGGCGATATTGAATTGAAGTCCTGCCAATTCATAGATACGTCTTTCCAATTCGTTCGTCCTGTCTGTCAAAACCTTTGACGTTTCCTGCAATGACTCAGTATCCAGACATACCCCATTCATCTCCATCTCTGCGAGCACAGGCATCAGGGGCATTTCTATCTCATAGAATAACTTTTCGCACTCAAACTTCTTCAGTTCCGGCTCCAGTTTGTTCTTCAATCGGAGGGTGACATCTGCATCCTCGGCAGCATACTCATAGACCTGCGAGGGTAGGAGAGAGCGCATCGATTTCTGGTTCTTCCCCTTCGGCCCAATCAGTTCATCGATATGGATGGTCTGGTAGTTGAGATAAATCTCCGCCATGTAATCCATGTTGTGATGGAGTTCAGGTTGGATGAGGTAGTGGGCGATCATTGTGTCCCACATCGGACCTGCCAGATGGATGTCATAGTTGCGCAACACTTCGAGGTCGTATTTCAAATTCTGTCCAACCTTGAGGATTTTGTCGTTCTCGTACACCTCTTTAAAGATATTAACAATTCGCAACGCTTCTTCACGTTCAGCAGGAATGGGCACATAAAAGGCCTCGAATTCCTTCACGGAGAAACTCAAACCTACCAGTTCGGCATCAATTGCAACCTTCGAGGTGGTTTCTGTGTCTAGACTGAGAATTTCGTTTGTTAAGAAATAATCACAAAGTTTCCTCAAATCTTCCTCATTTTCAACGAGTTTGTAGTCGTGTTGGGTTGTTTTTAGGCTCTCAAAACTCGAATTATCTGAAAGATTCGCCCCGTCGGCAGGAAATTCTGCAAAGAGATCGAGTTGCGCGTTGACAGGATTTTGCGGTTTTTGGCTTTTTTTAAGAACTCGCTCTGCAAACGATTTCATCTCCAGTTCGAGGAGCAATTTTCCTAACTCGTCTTGGTTTGGCTCAACGAGTTTCAAATTATCCATATCGAGGTCGATGGGCACATCCGTTTTGATAGTGGCGAGGAAGTAACTCATCTTGATGTCCTCAACATGCTCCTCCACTTTCTCGCGAAGTTTACCTTTGATCTCTGCTGAGCGAGAAAGTAACCCTTCGATGGAGCCGAACTCGTTGATGAGTTTCACAGCCGTTTTCTCACCCACACCAGGACAACCGGGGAAATTGTCTGCCGAATCACCCATCAGTGCCAGCAGATCTATCACCGATTCTGTCGATGGAATGCCATATTTCTCGCAGACTTCCTTGGGTCCCATCGTCTCATAACCGCCTCCGTGGCGAGGGCGGAAGATCTTTACGGTGTCGCTAACCAACTGTCCATAGTCCTTATCTGGTGTCAGCATATAGGTTTCTACGCCGATGGAACCGGCTTTTTTAGCCAGTGTTCCTATGACGTCATCTGCCTCGAAACCATCTACCTGAAGGATGGGGATGCGATAGGCACGGAGCAGATCCTTGATGATTGGCACTGCCTTGCGGATATCCTCTGGTGTCTCTTCACGCTGGGCCTTATACTCAGGGAATGCCTCGCTGCGAAACGTTGGTCCGTGAGGGTCGAAGGCCACGCCGATATGGGTGGGCTTCTCTTTCTCCAACACTTCGTTCAGGGTATTCAGGAAACCAACAATCGCACTGGTATTCAAGCCCTTCGAGTTGATTCGGGGGTTTTTGATGAAGGCGTAGTAACTACGATAAATCAGCGCGTAAGCGTCTAAAAGAAATAATTTCTGCATAACTTTCTTAATTTTCGGTGTAAAATTACTTAAAATTCTTCTAATTCCATCGGTTTTTACTAATTTTGTATCGAAATTCAGTACGAAATGGATTATTTATCGATTATCAAAAGACCTATCGAGAGGGAATTAAACAACTTTTCCGAGTTGTTTAATAACTGTTTGTCTGAGGAGGAAGGATTGCTTGGTGATGTGCTGTCACATATCCGTCAACGGGGTGGCAAGCGTATGCGTCCTATCTTGATGTTCTTGACTGCCAATAATTATGGTCAGGTTTCAGATGTCACCCAGAATGCTGCGCTTGGCCTTGAACTGCTTCATACTGCCAGTTTGGTGCACGATGATGTCGTTGATGAGAGTAGTGAGCGCAGAGGTCAGGCCTCTGTGAATGCCTCCTATAATAATAAGGTGGCAGTGCTTGTTGGCGACTATATCCTCTCTACCGCTCTTTTGCGTGTGGCCTTGTCAAATAACAAAAGAATTGTACAGAGTTTGGCCGAGTTGGGTAGAATTCTGGCAGCAGGTGAAATCCTTCAGTTGTCAAATATCTCTAACCAAGAGATATCTGAAGAGTCTTACTATCAGGTAATTGAGAAAAAGACCGCTTCACTCTTCGAAGCCTGTTCTGCTCTGGGTGCCATCTCAGTAGGTGCATCGGATGAAGATATAGAAACAGCCAAAAAGTTCGGACATCGTATCGGTATGATTTTCCAGATCCGAGACGATATCTTCGATTATTACGACTCCAAGGAGATTGGTAAGCCTACGGGTAATGATATGCGCGAAGGTAAGTTGACGCTCCCTGTGATTTATGCCCTGAATAAGGATGGTTCCCAGGCAATGAACACGTTGGCCAAAAAGGTAAAGGCAGGTACTATCAATGCCGATGAAATCGCCGTCTTAGTGGAGTTCACAAAGCGTCAGGGTGGCATCGAATACGCTGAGCGCAAAATGGAGGAGTTTGCCCAAGAGGCCCAGAAATATATCGATGAATGCGTGAAACCTGAATTAAAGGATGCCTTCAAGGCTTATCTCGAATATGTGATACAGAGAAACGTATAGTACGGCTTAGGGCGCACTCGAGTGCGCATACGAAAGAACTCCAGTACGCTTAGAGACGTACTGGAGTTTTCCTTTTGTATGGCTTCGGAAGAACTTAGAAGAACTTCGTTTCCTCTCCAATGACTTCGCTGAGCAGCATATTAGCCAGACGAGAGGTGCCCATACGGAACCACTGGTTGGTGAGCCATTTCTCGCCCAGGACCTCTTTCACGATGGTGTAGTAGATCAGTGCATCCATCACCGAATTCAGGCCTCCAGCAGGCTTAAAACCAATCTGTATGCCCGTTTCATCGTAGTATTCCTTGATGGCCTGACACATCACGTAGGCAGCCTCTGGCGTAGCGGCTGGTTCCAGTTTACCTGTGGAGGTCTTGATATAGTCAGCACCTGCATACATCGCGAGGATAGAGGCAGTCTTGATGTTCGCAGCGGTTTTCAGACAACCCGTTTCCAGAATTACCTTCATCTTCTTGTCGCCACAGGCCTCCTTCATCTGCTGGATTTCGTCGCAGACAGTCTCATAGTCGCCAGAGAGAAATGCACCTACGCTGAGCACTATATCGATCTCTGTGGCGCCGTCTTTTACAGCCAGACTGGTCTCTATCGTCTTCACCTCAATCAGCGCCTGAGAGGACGGGAATGAGCCTGATACGCAGGCCACCTCGACACCTTCTACTTCCAAGGTCTCTGAGACGATCTTCGCAAAACGGGGATAGACGCAGATGGTGGCCACATGGGGTAGGTTAGGGTAGGCCTCCTCGAATTGGTTCACACGCTCCGTAAAGGCCAGCACACTCTCGTCGGAGTCGGTGGTTTTCAGGGTTGTCAGTTCCACGCTGCCCATCAGGAATTTCTTCACGTCGAGGGTATCGTTCTCGTGTACTTTCTCCGCAATGATTTTCTTCACTGCCTCCTTCACTTCCTCGTCCTTCACGTCGAGGTTGTACTTGCTCAGAGCCTCTTCTATGCGACTCTTCTGTGGCATCTCGTGGTGATGCTCGTGGTGGTGATGTTCTGCCATAATCTTATTTGTTTATGCTAATAATTTCTTGTTATGAATATGCCTCAATGAGTCTCTCTGGGTCTTCTTCTCGATGCTCTTTTCGAGTTCGGCAGTGAGGTCTACGCCTGTCTGATTGGCCAGACAGAGCAGTACCCAGAGCACATCAGCCATTTCTTCGCCAAGCGCCTGTTTACCGTTGTCTTCGCTACGTGGATCGTCAGCCTTCCACGACTGATCGCCGTATCTGCGAGAGATGATCCGTGCCAGTTCGCCTACTTCCTCCGTCAGCACTGCCATATTCGTCAGTTCCGAGAAGTAACGCACGCCATATTCCCTGATCCAGCGATCCACTAATTCCTGTGCTTCCTTGATTGTCATCTTGCTCTTAACATTTGAATGAATAATATCACGATGCAGACCAGGATAATCACGATATATTGCTTGTTCTCACGCTCATATTCCTTCCAGTGGAAGGCTTTGTAGAGGAAGATAAGTAGCAATAAAAGGAGTCCCAATCCGCAGGGCCAGACACCATATTGATAACTCCAAATATAGGAGATACCAATGCCCATTGCAGTCAGAATCAGACCAGATACTTCTATTTCTCTGAGGTACTTTTTCATGCGTTATAGTCCGAAGAGTGACAGTCCGACGAGTACCAAGAAGGCGACGGAGATGTAGTTCGACATCTTGTCGTTTTCCTTCCAGTGGATGATGGTCCAGATGCTCGAAAGGGTCATGATACCAAGGCCGATCCATACAAGGATGCCTAAGTTTGCAATGCGACCAATGATGTAGCAAATCAATGCTGCAAAGTTCACGTAATTTGTGATTTGTCTTCTATCCATATTATTCTTTGTTTTTGGTGTCCATGCAAATGGTGACGGGGCCGTCGTTTAGCAATTCTACCTTCATGTCAGCGCCGAATTCGCCTGTGCCTATAGGTTTCCCTAAAGCCTCGGAAAGCTGGGCGCAGAAGGCCTCGTAGAGTGGGATAGAGTGCTCGTGGGAACCGGCTCGGAACCAACTCGGGCGATTGCCTTTTTTATAGGAAGCGTAGAGCGTGAATTGACTGACTACCAAGCAGTTGCCATCCACATCGAGGATACTGCGGTTCATCACATCGTTCTCATCGCCAAACACACGCAGGTTGGCGATCTTCTTTACCAGCCAATCGACATCCTCGCTGGTGTCCTCGTCGCAGATACCCAACAGGATTAAAAAACCCTCTTGTATTTTGCTCTTCACTGTTCCTTCGATGGTGACGCTGGCGTGGGTGACTCGTTGTATAACGGCTCTCATTTTTCTTAGAATTTTCGGCAAAGATACAAACTATTTTCGTAACTACCAAATTTCACGTAATTATATCGCACTTGGGCTTTGTGAACAAAGTCTAGTAACAATCTGTTATTATCGAAAAAAGTTTTACAAACAAATCTCTTTTAGAACAAGGTGCAATCTCAACTATTAATAGAAAATATTGCTTGTATTAATTGTCACGATTGCTAGCATTAATACTTGCAAGATTTTTCTCTAATGGCAGACATATCACGAATTATCTTCTTTATTGAAATATTCGTACACAACCTGTGCTTTTGATGATCCAATCAATTGAGTGAGCGTTTCGAGGTTTGCCTCACGG
>JAGCRH010000076.1 GCA_017964785.1 Prevotella sp. | reverse complement strand
TCGCAGCTCATTCCTGTAGCCGCTGATCACATGACTATAATCTTTCTTTGCATCCATAATTGTACACTTTTTGATACATGGGTGCAAAGGTAGCAACTTTCGAGCAATGCTACAATGCGGAAAAACGGAGACGCTTACTTTGCAGAAGGAGTGGCATGTCTGGAATTTCAGAACTGTCACTCCAGATTTACAAAAAACAGCCTCAAATCTTAGACAGGTTTATGCATGGGGGGCAAAAATTTCCCTCAAATCTGGGACAAGTTTACACACGGGAGGCAGAAACTTCCCTCAAATCCGGTGCAGCTTTATGCACGAGGGGCATAAACTTCCCTCAAATCTGGGGCAAGTTTATGCACGGGAGGCAGAAACTTCCCTCAAATCCGGTGCAGGTTTATGCATGGGGGCCAGAAACTTCTCTCAAATCCGGGGCAGGTTTATGCACGAGGGGCAGAAACTTCCCTCAAATCCGGGGCAGGTTTATGCACGAGGGGCAGAAACTTCCCCCAAATCCGGGGCATATAAATGAGATTCCGAAATGGTCTGCCCCGAATCCTGAGCAGTTATTTCTGGCGCGATTTGAAGGCAGGACGGGTTTCGCCAGGATGCCAGAAGTCGACAAGGGCCAAGTCGTAAACCAGATTACTACCGCTCAGGATATCTGTGCGGACTGACGGATTGCCATAAGCCAACGTATATGGGATGTTGACAATCCAGCGGTCGCCAATATGCATGTTCATAAGAGCAGTATCGAAACCGTCAATCAATGAATAGTCCAAGGAAAGGTCGGATATACTAATTGTATTCCAACTGAAATCACCCGTGTAAGTCTCACCAACCAGATAACCCTCAGGATAGGACTTCGTGGGAATATAACGCAGACGGTAAGCCACACGGATGGTATCACTGAAGAGCGGACTCTCCGTACCTGTACCAGACTCTATCACTTGTACATAAATATAATCACTGGTTTTACCGGCAGCGTTGACATCTTTGGTGTACGACTTGAACTTCTGGTAACTATTGGAACTAGCCCACTGACTGATTACAGCATCATTCTGTTCTACCCAGTTGTCAAACTCATTGGCTTCCTCGCTACTGTCATCGCTACACGAGAGTAAAGGTAAAAAGGTAAAAAGGTAAAAAGGTAAAAACCATTTTACCGAAACCTTTAACCTTTCCATAAACGTCTTCATCATCTTACCCTTTTTCTTGTTTACCTTTTTACCTTTCCATTATTGGAGTTTCTTCAATAATGATGCGATACTGACCTTATCCTCGATGATAGAGTTGAGTTCACTGATAGCCACGCGCTCCTGTTCCATGGTGTCGCGGAAACGCAGGGTAACACAACCATCATTCAGTGTGTCGTGATCGACGGTGACACAATACGGCGTACCGATGGCATCCTGACGACGATAACGCTTACCGATTGAATCCTTCTCATCATACTGGCAGTTGAAGTGGAACTTCAGTTGGTCGATAATCTCACGCGCCTTTTCAGGCAGTCCGTCTTTCTTCACCAGCGGCATCACAGCACACTTGATAGGAGCTAGGGCTGCGGGCAACTTCAAGACAACACGCGTCTCGCCGTTCTCCAGTTTTTCTTCCTCGTAAGCGTGACACATAATGCTTAAGAACATACGGTCCACACCGATAGAGGTCTCAATCACATACGGTGTATAACTCTCGTTAGTCTGAGGATCGAAGTACTTGATGCTCTTACCAGAATATTTCTCATGCTGAGAGAGGTCAAAGTTCGTACGAGAATGGATACCCTCCACCTCCTTGAAGCCGAACGGCATCTTGAACTCGATGTCAGTAGCAGCGTTGGCATAGTGGGCCAGTTTGTCATGGTCGTGGAAACGATAGTTCTCAGCACCGAAGCCCAGAGCCTGATGCCACTTCATACGGGTCTCCTTCCACTTCGGGAACCATTCCAACTCCGTACCTGGCTGTACGAAGAACTGCATCTCCATCTGCTCGAACTCACGCATACGGAAGATGAACTGACGGGCTACAATCTCGTTACGGAAAGCCTTACCAATCTGGGCGATACCGAAAGGAATCTTCATACGACCGGTCTTCTGTACATTCAGGTAGTTCACGAAGATACCCTGAGCAGTCTCAGGACGCAGGTAGATCTTCATCGAAGCGTCTGCAGAAGCGCCCATCTCGGTAGAAAACATCAGGTTGAACTGGCGCACATCCGTCCAGTTGCGGGTTCCGCTGATTGGGCAAACAATCTCCTCGTCGAGGATGATCTGCTTCAGTTCATCGAGATCCGGACCCTGCATGGCAGCAGCATAGCGGGCATGCAGATTGTCGCGCTTCTCTTTGGTTTCCTTGACGCGCTCAGAAGTCTCCAAGTACTTAGCCTCATCGAATGAATCGCCAAAACGCTTGCGAGCCTTCTCCACTTCCTTCTGGATCTTCTCATCGTACTTGGCAATCTGATCCTCGATGAGCACATCGGCACGATAGCGCTTCTTCGAGTCACGGTTGTCAATGAGGGGATCATTGAAGGCATCCACGTGTCCAGAGGCCTTCCATATTGTGGGGTGCATAAAGATGGCGCTGTCAATACCCACGATATTCTCGTGCAGCATCGTCATAGCCTTCCACCAATACTGCTTAATGTTATTCTTCAACTCCACGCCGTTCTGACCATAGTCATACACAGCGCCCAAACCATCGTAAATCTCACTGGATGGAAACACAAAACCGTATTCCTTGCAATGGCTTACGATTTTCTTAAAAACATCTTCTTGTGCCATACTAAACTTTAATTTGCAAATTTGCGTGCAAAGTTACACATTTATATTGAGAATTGAGAATTGAGAATTGAGAATTAACAAAAAATCGTAGAAATATTTGGCTGTTTCAGAAAAAAGCATTACTTTTGCACCCGCAAATGCTATTTAGGGGCATAGCCCAGTTGGTTTAGAGCGCTGCAGTCACATTGCAGAGGTCCCCGGTTCGAGCCCGGGTGTCCCTACAAAAGAAATCCTCGCTGATTGGCGAGGATTCTTTTATTTGACGATAATTTTACGCTTATTGCGGATATAGAGACCTTTCTTCGGTTGTTTGACACGCTGACCCTTGAGATCGTAGACAGCATCATCCACAGGAGTCGTCATTTGGATTTCAGAGATACCAGATGCCTCTGGCTGGGTATAGTTATCATAACTGAAGGTCACATCGCTGTAAGTTCCCCAGATATACTGCTCCAGGCCTGGATAGTCGACGAAGGGATTACGGTTCTTCTGAATGCCATAGATGCCCTCATTTCTCTTTATTTCTTTCTCACTGATAGGATCCTGTTGCGCCCAGCGGAGCAGCATCTTCAGCGCCCACTCCTTGAAGAAGGGGAAAATCGTACCGTCGAGCATCGTCTTGTCGCCTTTGTCCCAGTCCTTCGGGCTGCGTTCCTTACCACCACCAGTCTTATACGCCTCATAGCAGGTGGCCATATAGAAATAGACACGGGCCAGATCGCCCTTATACTCATCATTAGGCTCAAAAACACGTGCCGTACCGTTCAGAATGGTATAGCCGATGCTTGGGTCACAGATGCCGAACTTCGAGAAACCGCCCACCGACTGCTTCGTGGGATTCCTGGTCTTGTCCACCTCGCCGTAAGGATAGTTAGAGCGAATACTGTTGACGGCACGGTCGGTAGGGAAGATATGATGCAAATCGGTGTACATCGGATAATCGGTGGCACCAGAACCTTCATTAAACCAACTCTTCGGCATGGCGTGCTCACGGTTATAGACCACACCTTCCTCGTCAATGTCAGCACCCTTATCCTGATCTTCCTTCGGTGTAAAATTGGAGATGCCGGAATAGATGTCCCAAATACAACCGTCGGGACGGATGTCATAGGTGTTGACAGCATTCCATACGCCAGGAGTGTAGGACTGCATCTCATGGGGACTAATCACCTGGAAGAGGGCAGTCTTCAGTTCCGCTCCCTTCTTGCCGTCGGCCGCCTGATAGTAGGTACCCGTATCGTTCGGCCCTTGTGAGAAAGCAACTGGTGATGCCAATAATGACATCACCAGTAATACATATCTGTTCATAAATTACTCTCCTGCCTTCTTAAATGAGAAGCAAACGCCCTGACAGAGTTCTACAAGTTCCTTATAGGTATCCTTGTAACCGATGATGGTAATCTCATCGCCCACCTCAATGCCGTTGTCGGCAATGAAGAACTTGCGGGCATCGCCTGTAGCACCCCATCCGGGATAAGTACCATAGACATAGAGTTCATTGGTACCATCAGTGATATAGAGGTTACCATAATCATTCTCCTTACCGTTGCTGCCAAGGAGTGAACTGATCGTACCAGTCACCATGTAGTAGACATTCTTGTCGTCTGGCTTGGTGAGGAACTCGGCAATCGTAACAGGTGTCACGGCATGCTCCAGCGAGCAGTTACCATTCACCATCTGAGGATTATCCTTATAACTACCACGCTTACCGACAACCGTCACCACGTCACCAACCTTAATGCCTGTGTCGAGGAATCCCTCCGTACGATAGACAAGTGTCTGGCCGCTATAATCCTTGATATAGAAACTCTTACCCTGCTTATCACTGCTATAGAGTTCTGTCACAACACCTGTCAGACTGTAGCGGGTATCATCCTCGGCAGCGGCCAAGAACTCAGCAACCGTAGCAGTCACAGAAGACGTCTTGCCGTTGAGCGAGAAGAGCCAGTTCTGCTTGCTGCTGAACTCAGGCGTAGTGCCCTTATAGTAGATCACCTTACCTACAACGATCACCTCGTCGCCAACCTTGATCTGCTCGTTACCTTCTACCCAAGGCTGGTTATCGTAGTAGTAACTGCCATAGACCGTAAACACACCCGACTCTGTACCGTCGTCAGAAATGTTATAGGTAGCGGTACCATATTCAGCGCTGTATGTGTACTTGATGCTGGAAACAATACCCTTCACGTAGACATCCTTTTCAGAAACCACATCAGCACCAAGAGCCTTGGTGAAATTCAGAGCAGCGGCCACGTTGAAAGGATCGGTATCCGTACCGGAACCCTTGGCAACACCCTTCTGTTTAATCGTGGTCTGAGCGGTATACTCCTTACCGCTGCTCTTGGTCGTGAACACAATGGTAGCCTCACGGTCAGCGCCCTTGTTCTCCAGAGCGTGGAACTTCACCTCAGGAGCACCACCTGCAATCATACTAGTCATGAAGAGCCAATCCTTGGCTTCCTCAGGAATCTTCACCGTTACGCCATCACCCTTGCAGGACAGCACAGCGGTGATATCACCACCTTCCACAGGAAGGGTAGCATCCTTGATGCTCAGAGAGTCTACCTTAATCAGCGACTTGCTGATCTTGATGACGCTGACGTTTACCAACTCAACAGTACCATTGTAAACCTGCTTCGGACCCTCGATGGTAATCTCATCACCCACCTCGATGCCCCATGCAGCAATAGAATTGTTGGCACCAGCCTTACCAGCCTTGTCGAGCGTACCATAGATATAAAGGTCTTCAGCACTCGTGCCGTCGTTCATATACCAGTTACCGTATGAGGTATTGGCAATCTTGGTGACAGTACCCGTTGTGCGATAGGTCTTCTCAGGACCGCTCATGACCTCAGCGACCGTTACCTGAGAGACAACGGAGAGACCCTGAATCACATTGATGTGCTGGATAGCACCACCACAATCCATCAGAACCTCACAACTACGGCCATCGGCAGTAGCAACTGCAGAGAAAGTAATCTGGTTCTCACCTGCACTACCAGAAGTAGGGCTAATCGTCAGCCACTCGGGGATGTTAGAGATGCTCCAGTTGGTAGATACATTCACTTTGATGGTAGTAGAACCACCAGTCTGGGGAATGGCGACATACGACTGTGACAACTGTACCTCGCTGAGGAACGTGGGATCGTCATTGTCTGAGCAGTTTGTCAGAGTCATGGCTAAGCCACAGACCATCAGACAACTACAGAAAACTTTAAATATCTTATTCATAATCTTCAATTTTCAATGTTCCGTTTTCAATTAATTAAAGATATACTTGATACCAATAGAAGCATACCAGCACTGACCAAGCGAATGGTAACTCTGCCACATGTTCGTGTCACCATTGATACTCTTTGGGGTAGAGAAGGTTGCGTAGCCGTCAGCATCCACGCCCTCATACTTCAGAATCTGTGAGTACTGGACACCGCTACTCGGCGAGGTGCTGAATTCCTGATTGGCAATCTTGGCCACGCCCCAACTGCTGTTGAAGAAGTTGAGCACATTCTTCATATCGAAACTGAGTTGCAACGTATGCTTGGTCTTACCGACGTTGAGTTTGAAATCATGCTTGTAGCTGAAATCCACACGATGGATCCAAGGACTGTATACTGAGTAAGCCTCAGCATATTCGCCCTGATGGTCGCTCAGATAGTCGTTGTTGTGGACAAAATCCATGAAGCGATTGGCATCATCGTCGCTCACGAAGCGGAACTCCTTGTTAGCCACCTGTGCATCTGTCGGGATATAGATGGCATCATAATTATAAGAGTCGTTGTTGATATCATTAGCCATGATAAAAGAAGTGTTGTTACCTCCACGCCAAGTCTCATAGATCAGGCTGTAGTGGTTGCCGCTCTTGTCATGAACGGTGGCATTGGCCACGATACGATCAGGAGTAACATACTGCGAGTTATGCAACCTCACGTTATTCGGACCCTCCACGGTAGGTGTATAGTAGAATGCTGACTCTGCATCAGAACCAGGCATACCTGTACGCTCCTTATTGACGGTGTGCGTATAGGCAGCCATCAGGCTCAACCACTCGGTGGGCTGTGCATTCAGTGTCACGTTAGCACTCCAGCCATAGCCTTTCGACGTATTCTCCAGCACGAAGGCTTTCTTATTCGTACGATAGTTATCGGGATAGAGAGGACGGTTGTCAATACCGTTGAAACGTGCGAAACCACCCACGTTCGGCGTTGCCCAGTCAGAGATGAAGACAGCATTGACAGTCTTGTTGAAGATAAACTCACCCGTGACAGAGAGAGGGAACGATGTCGGGAACTGATAATCAACAGCCAAAGAAGTCTTCCATACCTGAGGCATTTTGAAATCACTGCTAACAGCAGCAATAGCATCAGGCACGGCACCTTCCTGCGGAGTGATATTAGCAGGATATCCAAGCGAGACGAGTTTGTCAAAAAGGGCTTCAATAGTAGCATTTCCATTGGCATCAGTCACCAGACCACCGGCAAATGTATCCATCGTAAAGCCCATAGCCTTGGCATTCTTGGCGTTAACCTGTGCACGGTTCTGCACCATACCACCGTTGGTAGGCATGTTGGTGAAGAACACCAAAGGCAGACGACCAGAGAACAGACCCGTACCACCACGTACCTTCAGAGACTTATCACCAAAAACGTCGTAGGTGAAGCCTAAGCGGGGCGAGAAGGTGACACTTGAATCAGGCCACTTGCCTGTATCAATATGACGTCCGTCATAGTCAAGGTCATAAATTTTCTGGTTGGTCATCAAGTCACCATTATCAAAGAACAGACCATCCACACGTAAGCCTAATGTCAATTTCAGTTTATCAACTACGTTCCACTCATCCTGAGCATAGGCACTTAACTTATTGAAAGTAACACGGGCTGCAGGATTAGTCTCACCACCGTAACCGTATGTCAGACAGACGATTTCGGGAGCAGCACCATTTAGGAAGTCATCCAATGAACTATAACGATAATAACCCGTACCATTACGCTGGTATGCGTTGTCAGCCATCTGATGCTCATAACTCAGGCCACCCATAATCTTATGTTTACCCATATAATAGGTAACATCATCTTTCATGTTCCACACTGTGTTGTGAACACCATTGTTCCATGTGAAGAGTTCATAACCCAATGACATATAGTTGTCGTCGTCCTTCAGGATATCGATGAATGGGAACGGTGCGGAATCGGTTCCGCGAATATCATCCAACTTAGAATATGTTGCCAGGAACTGGTTTGAAAGATTCTCAGTAAAACGACTATTGAAATCGAGCGTCCACGAGTTGACGTCGTTGTCCTGAGAATAGAGTGAGTTGGCGAAAGCCATCGAAGATTTCGACAGACGACCATTTGGCATACGAGAGCCACCGTCCATAGAAGAAGCATTAGTAGAGCGCCAATCGGTGTTCTTCGTATAGTTGTAACGCAGAGCCAAATGATGTTTGTCAGTAATATTCCAGTCCAAACGAACCAATAATTTCTTGTTGGTATCTTCAGCGGGATAACTGGTATAAGAACCTGTATCATAACCGTATTTCTGAGCCACGAAATCTTTCACCTTCTGCATATCGGCAACAGTTGTACGGCTGACGTAATTGTCAGGATCAGCAGGATTGTCCTCGTCCGAAGCACGCCAGCGGTTCACCACCTTAGGCGTATTCTCCAATTCACCGCTCACGAAAAAGAATAATTTGTTCTTAATAATGGGACCACCGAACGTAAAGCCGTAAATCGTTTTTTGGTCTTTGTCACGGGCACCAGCAATCTGTTGACGGTCAACAGCATCACCTTGCATATTCTCATTTTTGTGATAGATATATGCACTGCCTTTGAAGGTATTCGTACCAGACTTCGTGATAGCATTCACGCCACCACCGATAAAGTTGGTCTGACGAACATCGAAGGGAGAAATCACCACTTGCATTTCCTCAATGGCATCGATAGAAATCGGGTTACCACCACCAGGCAGGCCTGCCGACAAGCCGAAGTTATTATTGAAGTTAGCACCGTCGACCGTAAAGTTACCAAGTCTTCCGTCACTACCGGCAAAACTCATACCATTACCGCCGTAAGGAGACAAGCGGGTGAAGTCCGTAATACTACGAGAAACAGTCGGCATATTGGTAATCTGAGCACTTGTGATGTTAGTTGAGGCACCGGTCTTCTCAGCAGCAAACTTTGAAGCCCTACCACTGACTACCACCTCTGCAAGTTCTGTGGCGTCCTCAGTAATCGAGACTGACAGATTATAAGTTTCTGCCAACTGGAGGGTCACTCCCTTGACAACTCTCGGCTGGTAACCGATATAAGAAACAGTCACCTCATAAGGGCCACCTGTACGCATACCCTGGATGCTGAATCGACCAGAAACATTCGTTACTGCAGTGTAACGAGTACCAGAAGGCTCGTGTACAGCGACGATTGTAGCACCGATGACCTCTTCGCCGTTTGCATCGTCGAAGGTCACTTTACCTGCCATACTAGAAGTCGTGATTTGCGCCATCACTGCCGACGAAAGCATCAGCAACAAGGCCACAAAGAAAAACAATTTTTTTTGCATAATGTAAAAACTGCTATTTAATAATTAATTATTTTCGGGGCTAACCCATTTTTCCGCTGCAAAATTAAAAAAAAGATTTGAGATTAAGCAATAAAAGAGAGACTTTTTTTAATAAAAACAAAAAATACTTGCGCTATGTTATCTTAGGACAATTCCTGTTAAGATTCGACCCGACGCTATACCTAACTTTCGGGCCGAGAAATAATCGTCGGTATGGTCGTAGGTGCAGATATCCGTCATACGGATATTCGCAGACGGGATGCCCACAGCCTCCAATTGCAGCCGACAGCATTTGGGCAAGTCGATGTGCCACTTCTCTTCCCGTACTCCAATGGCATCCATCGGGTAGCCGGCAGAGGCAAAGGCATCATACACCTCATCGCCCACCTCGAAATTCCGGCAGGAAATGCTTGGCCCGATCACAGCCAGCAGGCTCTCAGGCTTTGAATGATAAGACCTTACCATCGACGCCACCGCCGCTTCAGCGATATTCGCCACCGTCCCACGCCAGCCACTGTGCACCACCCCGGCGGCATGATGCTCGGGGTCATATATAATAATAGGTATACAGTCGGCTGTCGAGACACCGATACAGACACCCGGCACATTTGTGATCAGAGCATCGATGCCCTCAGTCGCACTGCGACGGATGTCTTCCGACAAAAGAAAAAAGGTCTTGCTGATCTGGGTGATGCCCGTACCATGCACCTGATGGGGCATGATGAGACGGTCCGTCTTGATTTGAAGTAATTTGCAGAGAGCCTTTCGGTTCTGGGCAATATGATCCGGCTCATCGCCACAATAGCCGTTCACATTGAACGTGCCGTAACTTCCCTCACTCACACCGCCATGACGCGTGCTACTGAAAGCCGTCACACGTTCAGACAAATCATAATATGTCAACTGGGGGTCAGACTTCTTCACTGTCCTCTTCATATTCGAAGTCGTCAAGGTCTTCGATTTCGTCCTCATCGATGTATTCGATGTCCTCGTCCTCGCCTTCGTCGGCCAGTTCCTCTGCAAAGCGACTCATATCCTTGTCACGATGCACCAGGGTATCCTCAGCCGTCAGGGCTGCCAGTTTGTTACTCTCGGCATTCAGTTCCTGCCAGAGTACATCCTTCAACTCATCGAGGCCAAACCCTGTCACAGCCGAAATAAAGACAACAGGCGTGTAACAGAGGGACGGTTCTTTTGTGATATCGTCAGCGATATCACAAAAGAACCGTCCCTCTGTTACACCCAACTGCTCTTTCAACATCTCAATGAGTTCCTCGTCGAGCAGGTCGCACTTTGTCACCGCCAGCACACGGTGCTTGTCGAGCATCTCGGGGTTGAACTGCTTCAACTCGTTGAGCAAAATCTCATATTCCCGTTTGATATCGTCCGTATCGCCCGGCACCATGAAGAGCAGCAGCGAGTTGCGTTCGATATGTCGCAGAAAGCGCAGTCCAAGGCCTTTCCCCTCTGAGGCACCCTCGATGATGCCGGGGATATCAGCCATCACAAACGACTTGTTGTCGCGATAGCCCACGATTCCCAATGAGGGTTCCATCGTGGTAAACGGGTAGTTGGCAATCTTCGGACGGGCGTTGGAAAGCGCCGACACCAATGTGGACTTGCCGGCATTGGGGAAACCCACAAGACCCACATCAGCAAGGAGTTTCAGTTCGAGGATGATGGTCATCTCCTGCATCGGCTCACCGGGCTGTGCATAGCGCGGTGCCTGATTTGTGGCCGAACGGAACTGGAAATTCCCCAGTCCGCCACGCCCACCTTTCAGCAGGAGTACTTCCTGTCCATCGTAGGTCACATCGCAGACATACTTGCCCGTCTCGGCATTATAGACCACCGTTCCGCAAGGCACGTCGATATACACATCCTTGCCGTCAGTGCCGTGACACTTGTCCCTGCCGCCGTTGCCGCCGTGCTCCGCAAAGATATGTCGCTCGTATTTCAGGTGGAGCAGTGTCCAGTAGTTATGGTTGCCGCGCAGGTAGATGCTGCCGCCCTTACCACCGTCGCCACCGTCAGGTCCGCCGTTGGGATTGTACTTCACATGTTTCAGGTGCATCGAGCCCTTACCGCCCTTCCCCGAGCGGCACATGATCTTGACATAATCTACGAAATTGCTCTCCATCTTTATTGCCTAGATCTTATCCATAACCTCGCAAATATCTGCGAATATGCGGTCAAGTTCTCCTAAGCCGTTGATATGATAATGGATTCCCTCCTTCTTGTACCACTCGATGAGCGGCTGCGTCTGCGAGTGATACACCACGAGGCGCTTCTTGATGGTCTCCTCGTTGTCGTCGGCACGTCCGCTCTGCTGTCCGCGCAGGATCAGACGCTTCATCAGTTCCTCCTCCGGCACGTCGAGTTCAATCATCGCAGCCACCTTGTCGCCGCGCTCGTCGAGCATCTGCTTCAAGGCCTCTGCCTGCGGGATGGTACGGGGGAAACCGTCGAAGATCACGCCCTTGTGCTCCCGCCCGAACGAGTCATAGACCGAGGCCAGGATGCTCACCATCAGGTCGTCGGGAATCAACTGTCCGTTGTCGATATAGCCCTTGGCCGTCTTACCGAGTTCCGTGCCGTTCTTGATCTCTGCACGCAGCACATCACCTGTAGAGATATGGTTCAGGCCATACTTCTCAATCATCTTATCACTCTGGGTGCCCTTGCCTGAGCCCGGTGCACCGAAAATCACGATATTCTTCATATGCTTGTCTTCTATAATGGTATATACATCTCTCAGTCCGCGCCCGGCCTGGTCATAGTCAAGACCATAGCCCAGGATAAAGTCGTCGGGGATGCGGAACGCCACGTAGTCCAGGTTCAGGTCTTCCTTCAACTTGTCTGGCTTAAAGAACAGCGTACATATCCGCACCGATTCGGGATTCCTCGTACCCAACTGCTCTATCATCCGCTGCATGGTTGCCCCGCTCTCCACAATATCCTCCACGATGACAACGGTACGTCCCGTCAAGTCTTCATTGATACCGATGACCTCCGTGACCTTTCCTGTCGAGGTGGTTCCCTGATAGGAGGCGAGTTTCACGAAGGATATCTCACACGGGATGGTCATCTCGCGCATCAGGTCGGCAGCAAAGATAAAGGAGCCGTTCAGTACGCCGAGAAACAGCGGATTCTTCCCTTCCATGTCCTTGCTGATCTCGCCGGCCACCTCCTTGACACGCCTTTTTATTTCCGCCTCAGGGATGGATATTCTGAACCGTTTGCCGTTGATTTTAAGACTGCTCATAGCGCAAAATGATAAAATTTTCTGCAAAATTACGAAAATTCTGCTAAACTCTGCCATTCATTAGCATATTTTTCGTATTTTTGCACCTATGAAAATATTCACGAGTGCTCAGATACGTGAGTTAGACAAATATACCATCGACCACGAGCCCATCAAATCC
>JAGCRH010000075.1 GCA_017964785.1 Prevotella sp. | reverse complement strand
TCGTCCGGTTCCAAATTTTTGTCTTCAAACTTCGTGTTAATTTTTGTAAACGAAACGAGGCTCTATTTCCCCCATGTCATCGGAGCGTCTTTTTGTCTTTTTGTCTTTTTTGATTTTTTGTAAATGTGCAAAAAATCACTCACAGACACTCAGATTTCGCGTACCTTATATATAATATATAATTTAATTAATATATATTAACATAATTGTTCTCTCTACCCCCAAAAATGTGCATTTTGCGAAAAACTGAAAAAGACAAAAAGACGCAAAGACAAAAGACGCTAGTTTCGGATTTATTTCGTACCTTTGCAGCCAAATCAAGGAGTGGTTAAGTATGATGAAGAAGAATATATTGCGGAAGATACAGCCATTTTTACTGATGTCCGTTCTGCTTGTATATTGCGCGAACGGCAACTATCCTGTGGAAACGACAGATACCGTCAGTTGGCATTTCCCGTTGCCTGGAGCAAAGGTGATCAGTCCCTATGGCAAGCGTGGCGGACGGATGCATTCTGGTGCCGATCTCAAAACAAAGGACAAGGACTCGATCTATGCGGCCTTTGAGGGGGAGGTGGTTTTCTCTGATGTGTATCACGGCTATGGCAACTACATCCGCATCAAGCATCCCAACGGCTTGGAGACCTGCTATTCGCACAACTCAAAGAACCTGGTGAAGAAAGGCGACTATGTCAAGGCCGGACAGGTGATAGCCCTCGTGGGCCGGACGGGACGCGCCACGACGCCCCATCTGCATTTCGAAGTGCGTATCAACGGAAAGACCCGTAATCCTGCCAACTATTTCGATCTCAACAAGGGTGTTCTCTTGAAGAAGTATCGGGGCAAGGTTAAAGGCGCACGTTGATGCCTTCGGAGCGGAGATACTGTTTGAGTTCGGGGATGGGGATCTCGCCGAAGTGGAAGACGCTGGCGGCAAGGGCGGCATCGGAATGACCCTCGATGAAGGTGTCACGGAAATGCTCCTTGCAACCGGCTCCGCCGCTGGCGATGATGGGGATGGAGAGGTTGTCAGCGAGTTCACGCAGGGCCTCGTTGGCGTAGCCGTTCTTCGTACCGTCGTGGTTCATCGAGGTGAAGAGGATCTCGCCGGCACCACGCTCCTGAGCCTCGTGGGCCCATTCAAACAGACCTCTTTCCGTGCGCTCGCGACCGCCTTTCAGATAACAGTGCCAACCGTCGGGGTCGAGACGGGCATCAATGGCACAGACACAGACCTGTGAACCGAAACGGCTGCTGATCTCGCTGATGAGTTCGGGACGACGGATGGCGGCGCTGTTGACACTCACCTTGTCGGCTCCGGCATAGAGCAGTCGCTCCACATCAGCCAGTTCGTTGATGCCACCGCCTACGGTGAAAGGAATGTTAATTTCTTTCGCAACACGCGTCACCATTTCAGTAAAGGTCTTGCGGCCCTCGAAACTTGCGGTGATGTCGAGGAAGCATAGTTCGTCGGCGCCCTGCTCGGAATAGGCCTTGCCGAGTTCCACGGGGTCGCCTGCCGAGCGCAGGTTGACGAAGTTGGTGCCTTTGACGGTCTCACCGTCCTTCACATCGAGGCAGGGGATGATGCGTTTTGCTAATCCTGACATGGGTTTGATGGGTTTAATGTTATTAACTCGCGCAGATTGATGCGGCCTTCGTAGATGGCTTTGCCGAAGACGACGGCGGGGATGCCTGCCGCACCGAGGGCCTTGATATCGTCGAGTGAGGACACACCACCGCTGGCGATGAGGTGCAGTTCGGGATAAGTGTTCATCACCTCGGAATAAAGGCCGATGGCGGGGCCTGAGAGGGTGCCGTCCTTGGAGATCTCCGTGCAGAGCACGTTGCGCACGCCTGCCTCAATGTATTTGCGGAGGAAGGGCAGGAGGCCTTCGGTGGAGTCTTCCTTCCAACCGTTGATGCTGATTTTGCCGTGACGCACATCAGCACCGAGGATCATCCGTTCGGGGCCGTACTTGTCGAGCCAACCCATAAAGAGGTCGGGCTGCGTGACGGCGATAGAGCCTACCGTCACCATAGAAGCACCGGCAGCAAAGGCCTTTTCGATGTCCTCGTCGGTCTTGATGCCACCGCCAAAGTCGACAATAAGGTTTGTCTCGGTGGTGATTGCTCTCAGCACGGCGTCATTGACGATATGCTTGGATTTCGCACCGTCGAGGTCTACCACATGGAGACGACGGAAACCGATTGCCTCAAACTCCTTGGCCACCTCGGCGGGAGCGCCACGGTAGACGGTCTTCTGGTCATAGTCGCCTTTGGTCAGGCGGACGCACTGGCCGTTGATGATATCGATGGCGGGTATGAGTTCTATCATAAGGCCAAGAAATTTTGTAGGATTTTTTCGCCTACACGTCCGCTCTTTTCGGGGTGGAACTGGCAGGCGTAGAAGTTGTCCTTTTGCATGGAGGCAGAGTAGGGCAGAATGTAGTCGGCGGTGGCGATGGTGTCGGCGCAGAGCGGCACGTAATAACTATGTACGAAGTAAACGTACGGTTTCTCGCCAAGGCCCTGGAAAAGTGGGACATCTCTCACCTCTAAACAGTTCCATCCCATACAAGGCACCTTGTCCTCGTGGCGCTCGGGCTGGAAGCGTTTCACCTCTGTGTCGAAGATACCGATGCAGTCAGCGTCGCCTTCCTCGGAATGTTTACAGAGCAGTTGTTGTCCCACGCAGATGCCGAAGACGGGCTGTTTTAAGTCACGAATGACCTCGTCGAGTCGGCGGGCTTTCAGGTAATCCATCGCCTCACCCGCATGGCCCTGACCTGGGAATAATACCTTGTCGGCTTTTTTCAGCACCTCAGCATCATCCGTCAGCACAGGTTCAACACCCATCCGCCGGAGGGCATTCACCACCGAATAGATGTTTCCGGCATTATATTTTACGATTGCTACTTGCATTATTCTTCTTTTTACCACGAATTTCACTAATTTCACTAATTTTGCTGCGCATGAATAATTAGTTTAATTAGTTTAATTCGTGGTCGTTAACTAAATATTATTGTCTTGTTTTTATAGGTGAGGATCTTGCGCTGGATATGCTTCGAGACGGCGTGCGAGAGCACAATCTTCTCCAAGTCCTTGCCTTTCAGCACCAGACTCTCAGGCGTGTCCTTATGCGTGATGCGGGTGACGTCCTGTTCGATGATAGGTCCGGCGTCGAGGTCAGCAGTGACATAATGGCTCGTGGCACCGATGATCTTCACACCCCGCTCGTAAGCCTGATGATAGGGCTTTGCCCCGATGAAGGCAGGCAGGAACGAGTGGTGGATATTAATAATGTGGTGAGGATATTCGGCTATCATCTCGTCGCTGATGATCTGCATGTAACGGGCCAGTACGATGAAAGAAATGTCTTCTTTTTTCAGCAGTTCCATTTCGGCCTGTTCCACCTCCGCCTTGTTGGAGTGGTCTTTCTTGATGCTCCACACATAATAAGGAATACCGAACTGGTCGGCCACATAGCGCAGATCCTCGTGGTTGCTGACGATACAGGGGATGTCGCAGTTAAACTCGCCCGCCTTCCAGCGTGCCAGCAGGTCGTAGAGGCAGTGACTCATCTTTGAGACGAATATCGCCATACGGGGGCGCTTGTCGCTGTAATAGAGCGAGAACTTCATCTGGTAGCGCTGGGCATAGAGCGTGGTGATATAGTCATAGAGTTTGTTGCGAGGAATTAAAAAACCTTCGAGTTCCCATTCTATGCGCATAAAGAACATGCCGTCTACCTTGTCGACATACTGGTCGAGGTAGACGATGTTGCCTTTGTTGTCGGTGATAAACTTGGTCACTTCTGAAATGATGCCCTGTTGGTCGGGGCAGTGCAGAAGCAGAATTGCTGTTGTATCCATCTAGTTGATTTACAATTTAACGATTTACAATTTACAATTTTGTTCTTCTTCGTTGTCGGCGGAACGCAGGATGATGCTGGTGGCGCCGAGGGTGAAGAGGGTACCGTCGTCGATGAGGCGACGCTCCTTGGGGGAGAGTTCCATATTGTCGACAAAGGTGCCTGTATTACTGTTGTTATCTTTCAGTGTATAACGGAGCGCCCCCCGTTTGTCACGAGAGACGGTGATGGTGCAGTGGTTCAGGTCGACGCTGGGGTCAACGGTCTCGAAGGTGCAGTTGGCGGGGTTGCCTTTCTGGTAACGGCCTATCACATTGTCGCCCATCCTGAGGGGGATAACCTGTTTGTAGTGGAACACATTCTCGATGACGACAATGGAACCACAGCCCTCTTCATTAGCCTGTTCGTCGGGGTTCTCGTCCTTCTGACGGTTTTTCAGTTTGCTGACACCCATGCGGATGCCAAACTCCTTGCCGCAGTCAGGACATTTGAAGACCAGTGACTGGCCTGCCTCATACTGGGTTTCATCGAAGGTGATGTATTGGTCGCATTTCGGACAACGAACTCGCTTCATGGCTTAACCCTCGTCTTTCACTTTAAGCACCCAGGCCTCTTCGAGTCCTTTCCGCTTCTGGATCCTGTTCAACTTGTTGTAAGCCTCGTTGACTGTCCTGAAATTTCCGTATATGACGCGTGTGACATTATTGCGGATAAACACCTTAGCATCGTCATAGCCTTTCTGGTGCAGTTCCTCCACAAAGGCATTGGCATTCTTCTTGGAGATGTAACTGGCAAGGACGATGCAGTAGTGGATGTCTTGACTGGTGGCAGCAACAGACGCTGTATCGGCCTTCGTTTCTGTCTTTGCGACTTCCTGGACTGGTGTCACGGAGTCGTTCTTGACCACAGGCTTCGGAGCGTCTATCTTGCTGATGTCAATCTTCTCGATGTTGGAATCCTTCGGCATCATGCCCACGAGGATGGAATTGTTCAGATTACCCATGCTCTGATGACTGTTCTCACTATTGGTGACAGGGGTGGTCATCAGGAAGAAGGCGAGGACGGCGGCTGCTACGGCAACGGCATTGCGTACCCACGACATCTTGATGACGATGGCGCGCTCTTCCTCTTCGATTTCTGCCTCTGCAACCTCGGGAGTCTCTGGGTCTTTCGGGGTTTCCTCGGCGGCTTCCACCACGAGGGCGGAGGCTTTCTGCTGCTTCGCTGTTGCAATCTCGCCTAATAGCGCCATCTCGAAGGAGGAGAGACCATAGAGTCCGGGGGTCAAGATACCAGCCTCACAGGGAGAGAAGATATATTTGCCATCTTCGTTGGTGGTGAGGACGCCGATATCATTCAGATCGTAACGTCCTTCGTTCTCCAAGTGCTGTTTCAGTTCGTTGACCTCATCTTCAATTCTCCGCAGGGCCTCCGGATAACTCATGTCGTAGGCTTCCACATACGACTGCACCAACAGGGAGTCGTTCATGGTGAGTTGCGGATTAAAGCCGAGGGTGCGCAATGGCGGGAGGAATGTGTGGTCTTCCTCGTCGTAACGAGCCTCTGCATGGTGGGCCATAAAGCCTCCCAAACCCGGCACGATGACGCAGTCATTGCTCAGCAAAAGAATCTCAATATGTCTGTCCAATTCAATCACGAGTGCAAAATTACTGCTTTTTTGCGAGATAAACAAATAAAAGAAACTTAAAAATTCGATAAAATGAAAAAAAAGCAGTATCTTTGCATCCAAATTAAGAAATATGGAATACATCAAGACAGAATTAGAGGGTGTTTTCATCATCGAACCGAAAGTGTTCTGTGATGCCCGCGGTTATTTCATGGAGGCCTGGAAACAGGCGGAATTCAACGAGCACGTGGGGCGTGTGGACTTCATTCAGGACAATGAGTCGAAGTCTTCTTTTGGTGTCCTTAGGGGCTTGCACTATCAGAAGGGTGACCTCTCGCAGGCCAAACTCGTACGTGTGATAAAAGGTAAGGTGTTGGATGTGGCAGTGGATATCCGCAAGTCGAGTCCGACCTTCGGCAAGCATGTGATGGTGGAACTGAGTGAGGAGAACAAACGCCAGTTCTTTATCCCCCGTGGTTTTGCGCATGGGTTCCTGGTACTGAGCGAGGAGGCGATCTTTACCTATAAGGTTGACAATCCCTACGCGCCTCAGGCTGAGGCCGGTATCCGTTGGAATGATCCGGCACTCGGGATAGAGTGGCCCATTGATCCTGCCCAGGTGCAGACCAGCGAGAAGGATTTGAAGCAACCCTTCCTGAAAGACGCAGAAGTGTTTGAATGACAACGAGATGAAGAAACAACTATTAATAATATTGGCAGTGGTTTTCCTGGTGGGTTGTTCCCGTCAGCAGAGCAATGTGGAAGAAGTCCAGGAAAGTCGCGAGGCCAAGGCGATGCTACAAGGTGTCTGGATGGATAAGGAGTCGGGCGATGTGTCGTTTAGTGTGAAGGGCGACACCATCTTCTATGCCGATACCACCAGTATGCCTGCCTATTTCAAGATTGTAGGCGACTCGCTGGTCTTTGCCTCTGGTACCAAATATGCCATTGAGAAACAGACGGAACATCTGTTCTGGTTCAGGAACCAGAATGGCGACATCATCAAACTGGAAAAGACGGACGATCAGGATGCAAAGGCGGAGTTCACTCACGAAACGTCAAAGATTATGACCTATACCCATCAGGTGAAGACGGATTCCGTGATTTCCTATAATGGGGAGCGTTATCACTGGTATATCGCCATCAACCCCACGAAATATAAGGTGGTGAACCGTACCTATAATGACGATGGTGTGGAGGTGGAGAATGTCTATTACGACAACATCATGCACATCAGCGTCTTTAAGGGTGGACAGCAACTTTATTCCAGTGATTTCCGCAAACAGCAGTATGGCAATATAGTGCCTTCCGAGTTTCTCACGGAGGCGATATTTGCCAATATGGAGTATAGCCACGCTGATGCAGCGGGTCTGCATTTCAATGCAACGCTCTGTATGCCGGATGGGGCGAGTTGCTATCTGGTGGAAACGTTGATATCTTATAAGGGTCAGATGACCATGAAGATGATAGAATAAAGGGAACCCGAAAGTTCCCTTTTATTTTTCTTCAATCCAAGCGTCTAACAGCATTCTGGCGATAGATAGTTTCTCAGGGATGTCTGGGAGATTGTCTTTGCGGAACCAACCGCCCTTGGCAATCTCGCTTGCCTGCAAATGGATGTCGCCACTCACGTAGTCGGCATTGAAACCTACCATCAGTCCACAGGGGTAGGGCCAGGGCTGTGAGGCGAAGTAGCGGATATTCGTGATCTTGACACCTGTCTCTTCCATCGCCTCACGGGCTACGGCTTCTTCCAGTGTCTCGCCTGTCTCTACAAAGCCTGCCACCAGTCCGAAGAAATCCCGTTTGAAGTTCTTGGCACGTACCAGCAACACCTCGTCGCCTTTATGGATCAGTACGATGACGGCAGTAGCCAACTGGGGCCATATCTCCTTGCCACATTCCGTACATTTCTTGGAGATATCTGTGTCCATACGCATCGGCGCACCACAGACACCACAGTATTTCGTGTTCTGGTCCCAGTAGAGCAGTTCCTGACATTTGCCTGCTTTCAGATAGAGCGGACGGGGGAGTTTGTAGTAACTCTGACGGAGTCCACACATCTCGTAGCGTTCATCGTCTGTGATGGGGGCATCAATACGGTAGGTCACCACTGGTGTACCATCTTCCATCGGGGTGATGTTCATCTGGTGCGTCCAGGCCTTTACCTCCGTTGGCGGCTCTTCCAGAAGGGGGATCTTATAACCCTCTGCCGTCTTTTCCAACAGCAGGTCTTCCTTACAGAAAACAAAAAAATACTTCATCTGTGAAATCTGTGAAAATCTGTGGCTTATTTCCCAAACAACTGTTTACGGTCACGTTCCAAGGCGGGCTTTACCAACTCCTCTGGCACGAAGCGCCAGTTGTGGTTGGGTTGCGGATTGATGGTGCCTTGTTTCCGTATCTCTTCCGTCAGGTAGTGCCGCTGGTCTAACTCTGTATTCCAGATGACACGACTGTCGAGTGAGTCCTTCGGAATACCAGCACCACGTGTCAGCAGTTCGCCACCGCCATTGGCACGGTAACTGTTCATCACTACCTTATACCATTTCTTCTCGTCGAAGGGCTGTCCGTTTGACATTTTCAGGATGCGAACCTTCTGTCCGTCGGGCTTCGTCAGGTCTACCTCGTAGTCGATGCCTGCGGCAGAGTCGAAGTTGAAGGTATAGTATTGGAACCCCGTGCGCTGCTGGTCGTCTGTTGAAGCGTCATTCAGGCGCAGGGCGTGGTCTTCGGGTTTGGTCATTGTGTTGCACCACATATCGTACGAGAACTCCAAGTGTTTGCGGATCTCTTCGCCTGTCATTCGGAGCATGAACATCAGGTTCTCGAAGCGGTAGAGTATAAACATATCGGCCTGTGTCACTTCACCAGCCTTGATGGTGGTATTGAATGACAGTGGGGCATTGAATGAGATGTCGGCCTTGGAAATCTGCAATTGCAGGTTGTGGATCAGGTCGGTGAAGGCGGAGTTGCCGAAGAAACTCTCACGGGTGTAGATGGGCTGCTCGAAGTAACCGATCTTCCGACTCACATACTCTTTCACAGCGTCGATCTTCGATTGGAAGTGGTCAACCATCTTTTGGTCTATCTCTTCATCCTCGACATTGACGATGGTACCTTTGATGTCCTTCTTCGTCAGATGTCCGTTCTTGTAGGTGAGTTCTATCTCTGCCTCAGCCACATTCTTCACATAACAACTGGGATCAATGCAGAGCACTTTCTTGCCGGCCTTGTTGGTGATCCACTCATTATGCACCTGGTGGTCGTGTCCGAAGAAGATGATATCGAAGCCAGGCACTTCCTTGGCGACAGCCTCCGTAGCGTCCTCTTCGTATTCGTCGGTCTTGATGCCGCCGTTAAATCCAGAGTGGAACAATCCGAAAAGCAAGTCGGGGTGCTCTGTCTCTTGGATGTACTTCACCCATTTCTTGGCGCAACTCACCATCTCCTCAAACTCGATGCCTTTCCAGATGGATTTGTTCAACCAGTTGGGGATGGCGGGGGTGAGCATACCGATGACGCAGATCTTCACGCCGTCCTTGTAGTGGATGGAGTAGGGCTGTAGTCCTGTATAGATATGGGAGGGACGGGCCTCGGCATTCTTGTATTCCTCTTTCACAATGTTGGCACCAAGCAACGGACAGCGCACCTCACGGATCCACTTGTCATACACCTTATGGCCCGGCTCGATATCGTGGTTGCCTACCGTTTCTGCGTCGTACTTCATGTAGTTGATGACGCTGGCGGCAAGGTTCTCATCCGTAGGCATCACGTAGTTCGTCCAGTAGACGCAGGGCTGCCCTTGCAGGATATCGCCATTGTCAATCAGCAACAGGTTGTCGCCATATTGCTGGCGTTGCCTATTAATATAGGTATTCGCACGTGCGAGAGTGCCCTTGATAGGCTTACCTTCCATAAAGTCCCAGGGGAAGAAATGTCCGTGAACATCGCTGGTCTCAATGACTTTCAGTCGCACGGTTTTCGTGGCGGGCTGAGCCATTGTGGTCAGCATGAGACTGACGAGGGCAATGGTTGTTAGAAGGAGTTTCTTCATTTGATTGTTATTTGGGTGCAAAGGTACAATAAAAGTTCGAATTTTCCAAATTCTTGGTACACTTTTTGCAGGGATGCTTGTCGGAAGTAAACAATAAATGAATAGGAGGATAAGATTATGGCATTCATTGACTATTACAAGATTTTAGGCGTCGACAAGACGATACCGCAGAAGGATGTGAAGAAGGCGTATTTAAAGCGCGCCAAGCAGTTTCATCCCGACTTGCACCCGGATGATCCGAAGGCGCAGGCTAAGTTCCAGGCTTTGCAGGAGGCCTACGATGTGATTGGCGATCCTGAGAAGCGGAAGAAGTACGACCAGTATGGTGAACAATGGAAGGAGGCCGAGCAGTTCCGGGGCTTTGGTGGTGGCGGAGGTGCTGGTGGTGCTAATCCGTTCAGTGGCTTTGATTTCAGCAGTTTCAGTGGCGGAGGCGGATTCAGTTCGTTCTTCGAGGATCTCTTCGGACGCAAGGGTCAGCCGGGTGGGGGCTTTGGTGGTTTCCAAGGCTTTGGCAGAAATACTGGTGGTTCTGGCTTCTCCGGGGCTTCTGGCCATCGTACGCACTCTGGCGAGATGAACGCCAATGTCACCATCGACCTTTATACAGCGATGCTGGGTGGCGAGATCATCGTAACCCTCTCCAACGGACAGAAACTGAAACTGAAAATCAAACCCGAGACCCAGCCTGGTACAAAGGTGCGTCTGCGTGGCAAGGGCTACGACAGAGGCGACGGCACCTTCGGCGACCTCATCATCACCTATCAGGTGAAACTCCCGCAGAACCTGTCAGACCGTCAGAAAGATCTCCTGCGCCAGATGCAGCGAGGCTGATAAAAAGTATCATAAAAGATGGTCGCGGCCGCCCGCTCGCATATTATTGAGGGCGTTCGCCCACGACTGCTTACCCCTAATCTCTCCCCCTGCTACCACGGGTCTTTGTACCTGTTAGCACGGGTATTTCCCCCTGCACCCCTTAATACCCGTCCCGCTTTCCCTTCAATAGTCATAGGAATGGGAACTATCTTCTAATGAAACCGTCCTTTTTAGTCCATTGTGCTAAATAATTCGCCAAAAGTTTGGAACTTTCGGCTATTTTTTCTATCTTTGCACCCAGAGCGGGAAGGACCCGCTCAGCAGAAGAAGCGTAATGCTCTGTAACTTGCGAAGTGGAAACCTGAGAAATTTTCAAGCAAGGCTGTAATAAGCAGGAGGGCAAAGCGGCTTCCACGTTTAGCGTGGGGCTGTGTCTCCATTTTCTTATTACGGGTTTTCTCAGGACCTCCACTTCGGAACTGGCAAAAGCAGTCCCGCGCTTCTGCTATGGACATAGCAATAATGAGTAATAACATATTTTTTATTAATTAATTAAAAACAAAAGCGTATGAAAACAAAGAATTTTTTCCTGATGGCAGTAATGCTACTGCTGAGTGTAAGTGCTTTTGCACAAGAAAGTGATGTATACGATTATTATTTAGGTACTGCAACTGAAGAGCAAATTCAGGATCAATCGTATATTAACAGTTTGACTTATAATCAATCAGGTGTTAAGCCAACTGAATTAACATTGCCTGCCGGATATAATGTTATAATATATCCTAGTTCATGGGGTACGCCAACAATAACTGATGATAATGGTTTTGGATTGGCTCCATATACTGCTAATGATTTAGGCATTACTAATCCTACTGGTAAGATTGTAATTGTAGAAGAAATGTCTGCAAATCAATCACATATAAATATATCTTGGGAATCATCTCAACCAACTTATACTTATTATTTAAGTCGAGGAGAAGCTACTGAAGAACAAATCCAAGATCAATCATATATTAATAGTTTAGCTTATAACATGTCTGGTGAAAAGCCAACTCAAATTGATTTTAAATACCAATATAATGTATTTGTTATTCCTCAAAGCTGGGGCATACCAACTGTTGCAGATGCTAACGGATTCACACTTACCCCATATCAAGCTAAAGATCTTGGCATTACAGATCCTTCTGGAAAACGTGTATTAGTATATGATTGTAGTAATTCAACCGTTTATTTAACATGGGAATCATCTCAACCAACTTATACTTATTATTTAAGTCGAGGAGAAGCTACTGAAGAACAAATCCAAGATCAATCATATATTAATAGTTTAGCTTATAACATGTCTGGTGAAAAGCCAACTCAAATTGATTTTAAATGGCAATATAATGTATTAATTATTCCTCAAAGCTGGGGTATACCAACTGTTAAAGATCCTAACGGATTCTCATATACACCATATCAAGCTGCAGATCTTGGCATTACAGATCCTTCTGGAAAACGTATATTAGTATATGAAAGCGGTAATATAACAGCTAATTTAACATGGGAATCAAGTGGAACGACGAGCATCAGTAACACACGTATCCTCAAAGAAGATGGAGCATACCACTCGCTGAAGGGACAGCGTGTGAACAATCCGTCGAATGGAATCTACATTCAGAATGGTAAGAAGATATTAGTGAAGTAATAATTCTTAGAACAAAAACAATAAAAGCCGGAAGTACCAAACTTTCGGCTTTTATTGTAACGGTGGGATGGTTCTATTATTCGCTGTTTTCCTTTTCTTTGTATTCCAGCATCAATTCGTCAGCCAGATATTCATCACTACGACAATGCAAGTCGGCAACGCCCTCGCTGATGAGTTCGTATGTGGTGGAGTTATAGAAAAAGGATAGTGCATCTTCCAGTGTCATACCTGATTCTTTGGCAAAGAGATTCACTATCCTTGCATATTTCATTTGAAGTACCGTCTTATTAGCCTCCATAATCAAATCCTTTCTGCTTTAACAAAATGAAGATGTCTGTCAAGCATCTCACCATTCAAAATACACAATTGATGATTGGGCTTTTCGAATTTCAAGCGCCCCAAGGCTTCTTCCTTTGTAATGAGACCTGCGAAATAAAGATCTACCGTATTGAATACCTTATCATTGGCTACACCACCTGAAACAGCATCATAATTATGTGCAGTTATTTCTCCTCTACGGCAGAGGGTCACATAATCGAGCCATTCCTCGTCGTAACTTTCAAACGTTTTGATGGTAAACCCAGGCGTTTCCTCATCCAACTCATATTCGTTGATGAATGCTTCTTTACCTCTTCTTGTGAATCGCTCTGAGTAACGTATGGCTTGTTCTCGTATGCTTGTCAGATAGAATCCACGCCCGAAGTCCAACTTATCTCTTGAATGTAGTACGTCGGGCTTTTCAATACATAGAGTAGATGCGTGATAAAGTGTCATGCCAGTGCCCCTCTCTCTCTTAATACTTCTGTAAGGTCGTCTATTATATATTCCTTACTGAATGTATGCAGAACATCGTAGCACGGTATAATATAATCGTTCAGCACACCAGAAGAGCGCAAAGCGCCATACACCTGCGACGCACTCTTATGAAGAGCCTCAGAAAGGTTGCCCACACAGAATGTTATGAAATATAAATGCTCTGTTGTCATATCGTGAATGTTCTTTATGGCGGCAAAGATACAAATAAACTCTGAATTAACAAACAAATTATGAATAAAAAAAGAAACAGACGATGTAAAATCAATAAACCTGCACCTTCACCACGACCTTCTTTACTGGGGTGGGGGCATCGATGCACAACTGGGGCATGTGGCCGTCCTGGGGGAAGAAGATGGCAAAATAGTCATCGCCTATGAGCATCTCCTGGGGTGGGATAGCAATATTAGCAGAATAGAAGGCGGCATCTGTCTCGTCGGAATAAGGCTTGGTCTCTTCCAATTTCTCAATAGGCAGACAGGCAATCTTTTCTGAGCCGCTGATGAGATACTGGATATCGATATTCGCCCGATGCGCCTCGTAGCCGTTCTCATTCTGCTTCTTCGTCTCATATTCCGACACAATCGCCTTCACCCGAGGGTTGATATGATAGACCCCCTCAGGCATCTCGGCATCCACATTCCGCAGGAACTTCAACCCCTCGTAGATA
>JAGCRH010000074.1 GCA_017964785.1 Prevotella sp. | reverse complement strand
TTCATTGGGCTGGACAGAAGAAGGCCGACGCCTCGTCTATAACTCCACAGGTCGGAAGTGGGAGTTCACCTTCACCACCCTCGTCACCTTCGGAGGTGCCTTCTTCGCCTCCTTCCCACTCTTCTACTCGACGAGTTTTGGCGGTGCCTACTGGCTCTGGATGATCATCCTCTTCACCTTCGTGCTCCAAGCCGTCAGTTACGAGTTCCAGAACAAGATCGGCAACTTCCTCGGCCCAAAGACCTTCCAGTTCTTCCTGACCTTGAACGGTATCGTAGGTCCGTTGCTCCTTGGTGGCGCCGTTGCCACCTTCTTCGAGGGTTCGAACTTCATCATCGAGAAGAACAACCTCATCGACGCTGGTGCCATCACACCCATCATCAGTCGTTGGGCAAATGCCTCCCATGGTCTGGATGCCCTGCTCAATCCCTGGGTACTGGTTCTCGGCTTCGCAGTGGTGTTCCTGGCTCGCATCTTAGGCATCCTCTACGTGATGAACAATGTCAACGATGAGGATATCCGCTCTCGTGGCAGTGTGCGATTGATTGGTGCTGCCGTACCTTTTGTCGTACTCTTCGTGGCGTATCTCGTTCACCTGTTGTTGAAGGAGGGCTTTGCTGTCAATCCAGAGACGGGTGATATCTTCATGGAGCCCTATAAGTACTTCAACAACTTCATCGAGATGTGGTATCTGCTTATCTTGCTCCTCATCGGTGTGGTGTTGGTGCTCTTCGGTATCGGCAAGACCATCGTCTCGAAGGATTACATCAGTGGTATCTGGCCTGCAGGCATCGGCACGGTTCTTACCGTCCTCGCCCTGTTGCTCTGCTGCGCCTGGAACAATACCGCCTACTATCCCTCAACAGCCGACTTGCAGAGTTCACTGACACTCTCCAACTCCTGTTCGAGTGAGTTCACGCTACGTACGATGTTCTATGTCTCGCTGCTGGTGCCTTTCGTGCTGGCCTACATCGTCTACGCCTGGCGTGCCATCGACGCCAAGAAACTCGACAAGGACGAGATCAAAAACGATCACGCCTACTAAGGCTTCTTGATAATATTGATGTATTCCTGGTAGGGAATGTACCTGCCACCCATAGAACGGAGGTGCGGCGTTTCGAACTGACAGTCGATAAGCCGCCCTCCTAATATTTCGAACATACGGGCCAGGTGGATGAGGGCCAGTTTTGAGGCATTAGGCACCAACGAGAACATGCTCTCGCCAAAGAACGCAGCACCAAGGTTCACGCCATAGAGTCCACCCACCAATTTATCATCCTGCCACACCTCGACACTGGCGGCAAAGCCCTGTCGATGCAGTTCCGTATAGGCCTCGATGATGTCAGGCCCTAACCAGGCGCCATCCTCCTCATTGCGGTTCTGTGCGGTGGCACAGCCTTGGATCACCCCCTCGAAATCCTGATTGATGGTGGGTTTCAGGATGTGTTTGTTGATGAACTGCTGCATCGTGTGACTAATGTGGATCTCGCTGGGGAAGATGACAAAGCGCTGCAAGGGACAATACCACAGCGGCTCCTTCTGATGACGGAACGAGAACCAGGGGAAGTAACCGTTCGAATAGGCCAGCAACAGACGGTCTACCGACAGGTCGCCACCTATTGCAATCAGTCCATCCTCCTCACCCTGATAAGGATCCGGAAACCAGAGGTCATTATCCAACTGAAACACCGCCATCGCTTTGTCTTTATGCTTTCGTCATCCTATCGTGATGGTATATCTGCTCATGAATGAAGCCCCGGGCTGCAAATGGTTCATCAAGGGTTTGTCCTTAAACTCCCCCTTGAAGTCCCTGGGGTCGCCAATGCCATACCACGGTTCTATGCAGACGAAGGGAGCCTGTTTGCCGTATGGACTCCAGAAAGCACAGACGGGCGTCTTGTAATCCACCGTCACAGCAGGCTCGCCATCGGTATCCATCAGCATGGCCCGACGCGTCTGACTCTTGTGGATCTTCACGGAGTCGTTGCGGAAGAAGTTGTTGCAGATTTCCAGAATACCCATATCCGACTCCAAAGGCACCTCCACCATGTCGTGACTACCATCGGCATAACTCTTCAAGGCATCCATAGGCTCCTCGTTGTCCAGTTTGATGATGCCCTCCAATTTGCCGCCAGGCACGTTAAAGGCAGGATGTCCGCCAATCTGGAAATGGATCTCCTGACTGTCCGTATTCTCCACATGCCAGATCACGTGAATCTTGTTGCCTTCCAGGCGATAGGTGATGGCGAGGTTGAAACGGTAGGGATACACCTTCAACGACTCCTCCGACTCATGCAGGGCCAGCGTCACCTTCTCCTCCGTCTGACTGATGACGGTAAATTCCGTATCTCGGGCAAACCCATGACGAGACAGATGATATTCCCTGCCATCCACCACGTAGGTATTATTGTTCACACTACAGACGATAGGAAACAAGATTGGCGAATGCCTCGGCCATTGTTCCCCAGCCTGCCACATATACTCCCTACCCTTACTGTCCTTCACACTCTGGAGTTCTGCTCCCATTTCAGCGACCCTAATCGCCAATACTTCATTTCTCAGTTCTATCATAGTTGTTCAATTATTTTCCTTTGAGATTGCAAAGATAACACTTTTCTCTAGAAATAGCGCACAAAAAACGAAAAGTTTCTTCCAAAAATTTGGTTGTATCATTTATTGTACGTATTTTTGCGGAGAAGTTACAAATCATTATTAGAAGAGTTATTGAAATGAAGAAACTGTTATTATCCATCGTTCTGCTCTCATCCATAGCGAACCTTCAGGCACAGAGCATAAGCCATATTGAGACAACAAAGAACTGGTACTATATCTATGACCAGAACGGCAAGAAAATAAAGACTCTCAGCACCAGTCAAGGCGAACTGAAGGGTTATAGCAGCACGTTCTATATCATCAAACAGGGCACGGCTTTCTATATTACCTATGATGTGAACGGTAAGAGGCTGCATACTTTTGGTGCTGGTTCTGTGGGTGAGATCCTTGGTGTGGCTGGCGATGCATTTACCAGTAAGAACGGTGCCTGGATCTATACTTGGAGCAAAGAGGGTAAGAAGATCAGTACGAGGGCTTCAAAGTGATGAAGATAATAGGATCTTAGGGCGAAATTATCAATGAATTTCATTTTTCCCATATAATCTAACATAATTGTCTCGCGATATCATATTATTGCAACCAGAGCCATCGGTATTATAGTTGGTACACCCGAGGAATGGCAGTCCCTTTCCTTCTTTAACAATCATATATCCATCACGACACTTTTCGCATTTCATTATTGGTAAAATACCACCTTTGAGATTGTTGGTCATGAAGTCACATATTTCTGGTTCATTTGAGCATATCCACAATTTCAATCCATATGCTTTCTTAAATCTTAACTGCAAAGGATAGCCACAAATCGGGCATCTCTTAACAATCTTATTATCCATTGTTTCATCGACGACCAGGTCTCCGTGTACTACAATATTTGAAGAGTAATCATTTAGCAGTTCAATCACAAATTCAGAAGGATGCTCTTTGGGAGCGACTATATACACTCGGTTCTTTGTTCTTGTCAAAGCGACATAAAACAACCTCCGTTCTTCTGCATACTCAATAGAATGATCATCTTTCACAACAAACTTTAACACTGGATCTTCCTGTACCTGCGAAGGAAATCCATAAACCTCGTTACGAGCATTGATAATAATCACATTATCACAACCAAGACCCTTGGCACGATGAACCGTCATAAACTCAATTGGTTTATTTTCAAAAGTCTTTGAGTATAGATTCCCTGTTTTCTCATCATATACAAAATCTGATGAACGGCCCAAATTATAAGCATCAAAACCGTATCTTCCCAAAAGCAGGATTGACGAATTGGGATTCTCCTGCAAAATATGCTTAACGACATTTTCTACCGTTTTGCCTATCAAGAAATATTTTCCACCCTTGCCCTCATATTGTTTCCTATCAACCTCTTCGGTATAAGTTTCAATAATTACAGGACTCTTTATATGCTTCGGAGAGACAAGAACCTTCCTTTTTTGAGAAGTATTCTTTTGAATAAAACCTCCTGCTATATCTATTACTTCCTGAGCATTACGATATGTTTTGGTAATACTGAGTTCTTGACCATAACCAAACGCTTCCTTGAAATGAGTAAACAGAGTTATATCAGAACCTGCATAAGCGTAAATTGACTGCCAATCATCACCCACTGCAATAATCTTGGCATTACAGAGATTGCTTAGTTCTTTGGTTAGATTAAATCGTTGCCTGGATATATCTTGATACTCGTCGACAATAATATATTTAAAATCTAGTTTCTTGCCACTAATTTCTTGTTCACGAATAATTTTAGCAGAATCATTTATCATGTCCTCAAAGTCAATAGCATTCTTTTCTTTTAAACGTTTGGAATATTCATGATAGCATTGTTCACAAATATCTAGGAACAATTTTGTCCTTACATTATTCGACTTATACCTGAAACTATCAAACTTTTCAAATGAATAGCCATTAGTCTTAAAATTCTGAATAAAAGTACAAATCAGTTTTACCAAGTTTGCAATATAACGATTCTCTTCTGTATTAACGATTTTTTCAAAGACTTCTTTTGCAGGTCTTTCTTGCAACTTAAATCCATGCTCTATTAACTGCTCATTCAAGTGCACCAACAAGTCGCGACCATCATTATATCGCGAGAAAGTAAATATTAAATCTGTTTTGTGTTTACGATGCAACAAAACTTTGTCATTTACAGCCTTCTTGTAACGTTCAAGTTCTTCTAAGGTGTACCTGTTGTTCTCACCATCCTCTGTAATACCAAAATGTTCTATATAAGCAATCTTTTCTCCTTGAGTTATAGTAAAGTCAGGCGTATATGGCTTATGAGAATAGAGGATATTGAAAGGATATGGTTTTTCGTACACATACTCAATATTGTTCAAATAAAGGAAATTTGCAATTCTTACTTCTTGTGAAGATCGAAGCGTCTCACGTGCAATCGTCACTTTGTTTCCCGTTCGTTTATTAATGATTTCTTCTGTATACTCACTCATATTTCCACGAAGTGTGGAAAAATCTGCCTTTGCGATATAGTTGAAGAAAGTGTTAAGGTCATCCCCTTCATAGGGAGCATCAAAGTAACTACCAAAAAATAGTATCAACTTATCTACTAACTCCGGATTTTCCAAAATATTGCCTTTCAAATAATTGCTAATGACATTGAACATAAAGCCACCATCAACTATTAGTTTACGTTCTTCATCTTTACGCCGAAGTATTGCATAACCAGTTTTATGGAAAGTTGTCACAGGACAATCTATCTTCAAAGCCTTATTGATCTTAGAGCGTAATTCACCCACTGCCTTATTGGTAAACGAGATCACTAAAATCTGATCGGGCGACACATTCTTCTTTTCTACTAGATATTTGACTTTTGCAGCAACTGTTGTTGTCTTACCAGCACCAGCACCTGCAATCACCAATGTATAATCCTCATCAGAAAGCACAACACGTCGTTGTTCATCATCAAGATTTATTGCAGGGTCAACTCTTTTAAGAATATTATCAAGGTATTCCTTTTCAGAAACCAAATGTTTCTCTAAATATTCTTTGTTGTGAATGGTAATGACTTCTGCACTTTCATTTTTACTTAGGTCGTCAAATTTTGAAAGAAAATCCTCAATCCGTTGTATATCAATATGGTTTTGAGAGCAATAATAATCTAACGTTTTTGATTGCTTTAAAGTACAAAACTGATGGTATATATCAACATAGTCTTCACACAGAGGTTTATAATCTCGACGGGCTATATATTTGTCAGTGGATAGCAATCTTCTTAACTTATCCTCGAAGTTCATAAGACGGGATAGTTCCGAAGAATTAAAAACCTCAGAATCATCCTCTTTTGACTGCGATTTAAATATCCAACTAAATATTGACATAACAATATAACACAGCGCCTATGTTATCTAAATCTGAGGAAACCATTATTAAATTAGAAAGGTCCGACCTTGGTTTCCTCTACCTCTTTCATTGTCAGACCTGTTGCCTCAGCAATTTGTTCGTCAGTAAGTTTTCCCATAGCTTTAAGTCTCTGGGCAGTTTCAACGGCTTGCTTGTAGGCATCATTATCCATTTCTGAATACTCATCTTCGCCCTGTTCCCACTCATTCCAGTCAATACCCGACAAATAATGGCAGATGATGTCATACATGGAATCCAAATCTTCTGTTGCAGTCTTCCAGAGTTTCATATCTGAAACGTTGGCATATCCATGAGTCAGGACATTACGCATACCGACAATCATTCGCCAAGGTAATTCGGGATGATCCATGCGGAAATTGCGAGTCAGCATATTTGCTGCTTCTCCGATTATTTCGATATTCTTCATGATGGCGAAGTATCGCATCTTATCATTGACAAATGCTTCGAATGTCACACCATTAATGAATTGCCTTACGTTACTAATGCAATTCTGGATGTCCTCCAGGCGTTGTTTGTCTCTACTTCTCTCTCGCATAAATCAGTTTTTTATCACGGTTTACACTTTCTATGGCAAAGGGTTTGAGTGTTCCCTCTTCAACAAGGTCAATCTTGTGACCTGTCAAATCTTCCAGATCACAGATGATACCTGCAAACTTCAGAAGTCCAATAGGTTGCTTCTCATCCATCTCAACTAAGATATCCACATCGCTCCAAGGCTTCTGTTCGCCACGAGAATATGAACCGAAAAGCCATGCCTTTACGACGGGCTGGGTCTTGAAGTAGTCGGCTATACGTTCTTGCATCACTTTCGTACTCATAAGCAGTTGCTTTAGATTGATGTGGCAAAGATACAAAAAAGATTGGAAAATAATACTATTTTGGGCGAAAAAAATGAAAAATAGGCGTTATTATTGGGAAGATAAGAGAAAAAAGCATAATCCTCTTCTCCGATCTCCAGCAGATTGCTCCATTAAGACGCAATCGTCTCCCGGAGGTGGGGAAAGGTGCGCCATTACTGGTTGGTACCAACTCCACAACTCGAAAAACCGCCTAAAACTTGGGAGAAGATTATGTACACCGTGCATAGATATGCCCTGAATCCGAGGCATGTTTATGCACCCCGTGCATAGATATGACCTGGATCTGAGGCATGTTTATACACCCCATGCATAGATATGACCTGAATCTGAGGCACGTTTCCACCCCCCATGCATAGATATGCCCTGAATCTGAGACATGTTTCCACCCACCGTGCATAGATATGCCCTGAATCTGAGACACGTTTATGCACCCCATGCATAAGTATGTCCTGAATCTAGGGCATGTTTCTGCACCCCGTGCATAGATATGCCCCAGATTTCAGGCAAGGTTTTGAAACTTTTGGATGGTCTGCCGCGTAAGCAACTCTGTTATTCCACAACGCCTTCGACGGTATATCCGGCCTGGCGCAGGAGGTTCAATACGCCTTTTTCGCCTGGCAGGTGAGCAGCGCCAACGGCAAAGAGCGTAGGCCTCAGCATCATCAGGTTAGGCATCTTTTCCACCCAGTTGGCATTGCGGTTGTTGATCATGACATCTTCCTCCTCTGGCGTAGAGTCACAACGGTTGTTCAGCGTGATGTCCATCGCCTCCTTGATGGCATCGATGTCCTGTGCAAAGAAGGCACGGATGATGGCATCGGTCATCTCGTCATAGAGGTCGGCATTATCTACTTGGCACATCAGCAGTTCCTTCTGGCGTTCCAGCGTCATGCTTTTGAAGAGTGAATTGATCTGATCGGACATGGACTCCAGTCCACCCACACCCTTGCCATGCGCAAGAGACTCTTTCTGAAAATATTCGTCGAAGCCACTCGGCACACCATTCTTCTTCACGAAAGCAAGAAGCGACAGATTCGTACTCAGCGCCACGGGACTCATCCTTCCCATCTGCTGGGCCAGCAACGGATTGTTCAAATCCATACCGAGCAGTTTTTGCATATAGGCATTCAGACGCGCCATCTCGTCGACAGAGAGCACTTTGTCGATGGTCATCCCATCAGGCAGCATCATCGCCTGTTGCAGGAGGGCCACGCTGTCAGCATTAGCCATCTGACTCGTCAGCAGTTCACCGTAGGTCTGCATACATTCATCCATCGCCTGACGCAAGCCCGGAATGGAGTCAACGAATGAGACGGGAGCCAGATGGTATGTACCCAGGATATACGATGGCGATGCCAGTCCACGACCCGAAATCCGATACAGAAGTTGTGCCGATGCACCCAGCGTCACCACTGTCAGTGCTATCATCATGAGAATTCTTTTCATACAAATCAAGTAACATTCGTTTATCTTGCTGCAAATTTACGTTTTATTTCTGAGACACGACGCTATACCGTGAGAAAATACACATTATTTAATATTTGTCCGTTGGGTTGTTTTAAACCCAAAGAATAAAACTACGTCTAATCAAATAGTAATAATTTAAATTATTAATCAGTAAAAAGAATGAAGAAGATTATTTTCGCAGCATTGCTTTCCATGTCTATGATGACAGCCAATGCACAGGAGCCGAATATTCCAAGGGGAATGTTTGGCGGTCAGCAGAACATCAATGTTAAGTTTGATGAGTACAAGGCAGCCCCTCAGGGTTTCGACCAGGAGCGTGCAGGGATCGCGAAGGGTACCGTGAAACTCATTGAGTACCAGTCTGAGTCAGTAGGAACAACCCGTAAGGCAAACGTCTATCTGCCACCAAAGTACGATGCAAAGAAGAAGTACAGCGTGCTCTACCTGCTTCATGGCATCGGTGGTGACGAGAACGAATGGTACAAAGACGGTGGCAAGCCCGACATCATCATGGACAACCTCTATGCAGACGGAAAGGTGGCCGATATGATCGTGGTCATGCCTAACGGACGTGCCCAGAAGGACGACTCCCGTTCAGGAGGCATGGGTTCGTTCAGGGCATTCGGTGATTTCGACAAAGACCTCATCGGCAGCCTTATCCCTTACATCGAGAAGAACTTCAGCGTCTATGCCGATAAGGATCACCGTGCCATCGCTGGTCTGTCGATGGGTGGTGGCCAGTCACTCAACTTCGGACTTGGTCACATGGACGTCTTTGCATACGTAGGTGGGTTCTCTTCTGCACCCAACACCATGCGTGCTGCACAACTCATTCCTGATGTAGATAAGGTGAAGAAGGAGAACAAACTCCTGTGGATGGTATGTGGCGGCGCCGACGGTCTGATGAACAACAGCGCACAACTCAAGGCTTTCTGTGACGAGAAAGGCATCCCCTGCACCCTTATCAACTACCCTGACGAAGGTCACAACTTTGTGGTCTGGAAGTATGGTCTCTACAATTTCGCACAGTTGATTTTCAAATAATCATCCGCACATTCAGTTGACAAAATACCTTTATCACCTGGTGGCTTTTCTGGTGGTAGCCGTGTGGGGATCCACGTTTGTCTTCACGAAACTGCTGCTTATCGCCGGACTGACCGCAGCACAGATCTTTGTGTTGCGGTTTGTCGTGGCTTACCTGTTGCTACTCATCTACTCGCTGACTCGCAAGTCCTTCCGGCTTTTCGCCTCATCGTGGAAAGACGAACTGCTGATGGTGGCATTGGGCATCACTGGCGGTTCGCTCTATTTCCTGACAGAGAACAGCGCCATGATCTACACCACGACCACAAACACCTCCCTCATCGTCTGTCTCTGTCCGCTGTTCGCTGCCCTGCTCATCGCCTGGTTCTATCGTTCCCAACGACTGCATGGCATTCAAATTGTAGGAACGGTGATGGCTGCCATAGGCGTGGTGATTGTGGTACTGAACGGTCATTTCGTGCTACACCTGTCCCCCTTAGGCGACACGCTGGCATTTGGTGCCTGTCTCTGTTGGGCATTCTATTCGCTGTTGATGATCCCAGCCAGTCAGCGCTACGACACGATCTTTACCACCCGAAAGGTGTTCGTCTATGGTTTGCTGTCCATGATCCCCTACTTCTTGGTATGGCCAGACATGCCGTCGCCCAGTGTGGTGCTGCGTCCTGACATCCTGGCCAACCTGTTGTTTTTGGGTTTTGTCGCTTCCATGCTTTGTTTCCTGGCATGGAACTGGGTCATCAAGAAGTTAGGTGCTACCATCGTGACCAACTACGTCTATTTCAATCCTGTCACCACGGTGCTCTTTGCCTGGCTCATCCTGTCAGAGCGCATCACCATCTATTTCCTCATCGGTACCCTGCTCATCCTCACAGGCATGTATCTCTGCAACAAAGTCACAAGCACGCATTAAGAGACCTTCAAGGCACGCATGGCATTGAGGACAGCAAGGACGGTGACGCCAACGTCGGCAAAGACAGCAAGCCACATAGTAGCGAGGCCGAAGGTGGCGAGAATCAGCACAGCGACTTTCACACCGATGGCAAACCACACGTTCTGACGGGCTATTTTCAGTGTTCGTCTTGCTATGCGGATGGCGAGGGCAATCTTCGAGGGCTTATCATCCATCAGCACCACATCGGCAGCCTCGATGGCGGCATCGGAGCCGAGACCACCCATCGCGATACCCACATCGGCACGGGCCAGCACAGGGGCATCGTTGATGCCATCACCCACGAAAGCGGTGATACAGGGGGACGGTTCTTTTGTTACATCGTCGCCGACCGATGTAACAAAAGAACCGTCCCCCTGTATCACTTTCTCCATAATTGCGACTTTGTCGGCAGGGAGAAGTTCAGCGTGGTATTCAGAGAGATGGAGTTCGTTGGCGACATGGTCAGCCACTTCCTGACGATCGCCAGTAAGCATGATGGTACGAGCGATGCCCAGTTTTTGGAGTTGGGCGATGGCCTCAGCGCTGTCAGACTTAATCTGGTCGTTGATAACGATATGACCTGCATATTCACCATCAATGGCTACATGGATGATGGTACCAACATGATGGCAGTCGTGCCATTTCGCACCTATGGCATCCATCATCTTTGTATTGCCCACACAGACCATCTTATCCCCTACCCTTGCACGGATACCATGACCTGCAATCTCCTCGACATCACTGACGATGCAGCCATCGGTAGCCTCATCAGGGAAGGCATTACGCAGGGCTGCGCCAATGGGATGGGTAGAGAAGTGTTCGACATGGGCAGCGAGGTGTAAGAGTTCATTTTCATTGCAGGTGTCAGGATGGACGGCAGTGACAGCAAACTGACCATGCGTAAGGGTACCCGTTTTGTCGAAGACCACCGTATCGACCTTCGCCAACACATCCATATAGTTGGCTCCCTTGATGAGAATACCTTTGCGCGAGGCGCCTCCGATACCACCAAAGAATGTCAGTGGTACGCTGATCACCAAGGCACAGGGACAAGAGACGACGAGGAACATCAGGGCGCGATACAACCATGTGGGGAAAGTGGTGAGGGGTGAGAGGTGAGAGGTGAGAGAAATGACCAGAGGCGGAAGAATGGCCAGGGCGATGGCGAGGAACACCACGATGGGTGTATAGATACGGGCAAAACGGGTGATGAAGGTCTCGCTTTGGGACTTCCGTTCGCCAGCATTCTCCACAAGGTTGATGATCTTGGCAACGGTACTCTCGCCAAAGGCCTTCGTGGTACGCACTTTCAGCACACCAGAGAGGTTGACACAGCCGGAAATGACCTCATCGCCTACATTGACATCGCGAGGCAACGACTCACCTGTCAGTGCGACGGTATTGAGGGCGGATGTGCCCTCGATAATCACACCATCCAACGGCACCTTCTCCCCAGGGCGAATCACGATGACAGAACCGACGTCGACTGTCTCTGGGCTGACATCAGTGATACAGAGGGACGGTTCTTTTGTTACATCAGTCGACGACGATGTAACAAAAGAACCGTCCCTCTGTATCACATGGGCGATGTCCGGACGGATGTCCATCAGGTGGGCGATGCTGTCGCGGCTCTTACCCTCGGCATAGCCCTCAAAGAGTTCTCCGATCTGGAAGAAGAGCATCACGAAGACGGCTTCTGGGAACTCCGTCTCAGCCCCAGGCAGAAAACCGATGCAGAGGGCACCGATTGTAGCAACGGACATGAGGAAGTGCTCATTGAACATCTCACCCTCAGTGATACCCTCCCAAGCCTCATGCAGCGTCTCGTGGCCTATAATTAAATAAGGTACGAGATAAACCAACAGCAACTGCCAAGTGGAGAGGTTCAGATGTTTCTCCACCAGCACGGCTGCAATCAATAGGATGACGGTAATACCAATGAGCCAGAGTTGTTTTTTCAAAGAGTGCTCTTCGTGCTCATGGTGATGGTGTTCATGATGATGCTCGTGCGAGCAACTTTCACAATGTTCGTGGGAATGAGAATGTGCCATATCTTTGCTAATTTTGGTGCAAAGATACGGCACATTTTATGCAACTTGGTTGCAAACTACTGATAACACTCGAAAATCGTGTCTACGGTCTGCTTTGGCATCTTCTTCGTCAACAGACTGACGATCCACACCACTGGGAAGCCACCCACCATAGCGATGGCACCACAATTGATGGGATTGATGGGATTGCCAGCCAACATGTTGATGACGGTGAGACCCACGCCCCAGATGAAGCAGGCCCAGACAGAGGCGGTGGTCACACCACGCCAGTAAAGACCCAGCATGAACGGTGCGAGGAAGGCACCAGCTAATGCACCCCACGAGATACCCATGAGTTGGGCGATGAACGTAGGCGGATTGAGGGCGATGAGCAGTGAGATGACGATGAAGAACATAATCAGCACACGCATCACCACCACCTTACGACGCTCAATCTTCTCTGCCACAATATCGTCGATGGTACCATCCTCCACCTCGCCAGGCAACGATTTCTTGTCGCGATAAATGAGGTCGAGGGTCATCGTGGATGAAGAGGTCAGCACCAGTGAGGCCAGTGTTGACATAGAGGCTGACAGCACCAGCAGCACCACCAGGGCAATGAGTACATCAGGCAGCGTGACCAGCATGGCAGGCACGATGGAGTCGAAGGCAATCTTACCTGTTGCCTCATTGATCACAGGATCATACAGACGTCCGAAGCCACCCAGGAAATAACAGCCACCTGCCACGATGAAGGCAAAGATAGTTGAGATGACGGTACCACGCTTGATGGCACTCTCATCCGTAATCGAATAGAACTTACCCACCATCTGGGGCAGTCCCATCGTACCTAATGAGGTCAGGATGACCACACCCAGCAGTCCCCACGGGTCAGGGCCGAACCACGAGGCAAAGCCACCATTCACGGTGGGGTCGGCATCAGAGGGGATCTGAGCCAGTTTATCCACGGCTGTAGCCAGACCACCCTGCGCATTCAGCACGGCGAGGATGACAGCCACAATGCCGAAGAGCATGATAATACCCTGAATGAAGTCGTTCATCGCCGTCGCCTTGTAGCCGCCAATGATGACATAGACAGCGGTGAGGATGGACATGATGATGACACAATACTCGTATGGAATCTCAAAGCCCATCTCAAAGAGGCGGGAGATGCCACTATAGACACCTGCGGTATAGGGGATCAGGAACACGAAGGCGATGACGGATGCCACCACACGCAGACCCTGATCGTTGAAACGGGTTCCGAAGAAGTCGGGCATCGTACGCGACTCGATATGCTGGGTCATCAGTTTGGTGCGACGACCTAAGATAATCCATGCCAAAAGGGAACCGATAATAGCATTACCGATACCAATCCATGCACTCGACATACCATAGCGCCATCCGAACTGTCCGGCATAGCCCACGAAGACAACTGCCGAGAAATAAGAAGTGCCAAAGGCGAAAGCCGTGAGCCAGGGACCTACGGCACGTCCACCCAACACAAAACCGTCAACACTTCTGGCCTGCTTGCGTGAGTACACACCCACACCTACCATCACGACCAGGAAAATAACCGTTAATAAGACTTTTATAATCATTGATAATCACAATTACTCTTTACTAACTACTATTAATTAAAACGCAACTTGTACTTGGGCCTGAAGCCAGTTATAATCCTTTGAACTGATATTCTCACCACAAAGACAACGGGTGTACTGCAGTTGCACACGGCACTTCTTGTAGAACCAGTACTGCAAACCGAGAGTCAGGTTGGTCTGATCCCAGCCGTCCACCTTCGTATTCCTGTCGAAGGTCTCACCAGAGGCTACGACGTCGAGAGCGCCTGCCACAGGGATCGTCGTCGTGACATAACCACCACGGGAACCGACCTCACCATCCTCACCACCGAGCCACTCGGCACGGATACTGGCAGGACGGGCTTCCTTATACTGACCTTCCGAATAGGGTTGTGTCTTGTATTCAGCACCTACGCTATAACGGTTGCGCTTGTAGTTGTCGCCCACCTGGATAGCAGGGTTCCAGACAGCCGTACCCACGGCGCAGCCTGTACCAAGATAACCAGAGCCCACAATGCGAAGACCGTCGAAGGGCTTCACTTCGAGTTTGGCGATAAAGTCTTTCTGATTGTTCTGATCCTTGCGGTTGATACCCTGTCCGCTCATCAGGGCGAGGTCATAGTGCAGGACCCCATTGAACAGGTCGCCATAGATATTAATACCCATATCACGGCCATAGTTCACACCATTCAGAGGGTCTGGACCTTCGCCAGCCAGATAGAGTACAGCCTGTGAATAGACGTCGATGAGTTCGAGTTGTGTGGGCGACATAGGATTCTCCATCGTATAGGAGTGTTTAAACTGTCCGAGACGGACTGTCAGAGACTTGTCGTTGGAGATGCGATAATCGGTGTAATACTCCTGGACCACACTGGAGAAATCGTGCATAAACATAAACGACCAGCGGTCAGTGATGCGGGCCTTTGCCCATAGCAGTGTGCGTTTCAGATTGTAAGAGTTGGTTTTCTTTCCATTGGGATCCTGGTAACTCCAGCCACCTTGTGCATAACCATTGAGTGTGATACGACTGGTGAAGTCCTTCATCCAATCCGTTTCACCACTTTTCTTCTCTTGGCCCATTGCAGCCACACTACTGAACACTGCCAGTGCCACTGCCAGCGTCCGAAACATGAAACTTTGTTTTCTCATCTTTTCATTTGTTTAATTAAGAGTTTAAGTTTATGCGGCGGCAAAATTAATATTAAAATTTCAAAAAACGATACATATTCCCGTTTTTTTTGTAAATTTGCGGCCAAAACAGCATAAAACATGAAACAAGACAATATTTTGCGCGTCGGTATCATCGGCGCAGGATGGATTGCCGAAAAGGCAGCCATCACGTTGAATGGACTCAACGAGTGTGAATGTTATGCTATCGCCTCTCGCTCCCTGGAAAAGGCAGAGGCATTTGCAAAGACATGGAAAATGAGAAAGGCATACGGCTCGTATGCGGAACTGATTGCAGACCCGGATGTTGACCTGGTCTATGTAGCAACCCCTCACTCCCATCACTATGATGTAACGAAAGAGGCTCTGTTGGCAGACAAACCCTGTCTGGTGGAGAAGGCCTTCATGGCGAACCTCCGTCAGTCGAAGGAGATTGTCGAACTGGCCCACCAGCGGAAAGTGTTCCTCGCGGAAGCCATCTGGACGCGCTACCAGCCATTAGTAAATATGGTACGCGAACTTATTTATAAAGGACAGATTGGCACGCCACGACTACTGACTGCCACCTTAGGCTACTCGATGGGTGACAAACCCCGTATTATGCGGGCCGACCTCTGCGGAGGAGCCTTGCTCGACTTGGGTGTCTATGCCCTCAACTTCGTCAGGATGTTCTTCCCTGCCGACATTGTCAGCATGGAAAGCCAGTGCGTGAAATCGAAGACGGGTATGGACCTGACCAATGCCATCAGTATCGTACTGGCCGACGGCATGCTATGCAACCTCCAGTCGAGTGCAGCCTGCGTGGGCGACAATATCGGTGTCATCGCAGGTACAGAGGGCAACCTCATCATCGACAACATCAACAACCCACAGACCATCACGGTGAACGGTCCAGATCGCACCTACATCGAGACCATCCACGTGCCTCAGCAGATCACGGGTTATGAGTACCAGTTCCTGGCTTGTCATCAGGCACTCATCGATGGTCTTTTGGAGCCTCGTGAGATGCCGCATGAGGAGACGCTTTACATCATGCAACTGATGGACGGACTGCGCCAGAAATGGGGCGTACACTACCCGATGGATGAGGAATAATTGACTCCGCACGCTCAACGCGTTGCGCAACAATTCCATTTCAACAAGACCACACAAAAACTACATTTTTACACCATCTGTGAGCCACTGACATTTTTCGTTAAGTGGCTCATTTTGTCTCTCTTCTTACGCAACGCGTTGAGTTATCTTTTTGATAATCAAGCGTTGCTCAATTAATCCAAAACCACTAATTTTGTCCCACACTCAACCAACATGTCTAAAAAGTTGAAGAAACGAGTATCGCAACGCGACATTGCCAAAATACTTGGAATCAATGTGTCAACAGTCTCAAGAGCCCTGAATGGCTTAGAGGGTGTCAGCCCTGCCCTTCGGGAGGAGATTGTGCGCGTTGCCAGCGACCAGAACTACCGGCCCAATCCCTTTGCCATGAGCCTACGCTATGACACCACTCGCACTATCGGTATCATTGTGCCAGATATGTCGTTCAGTTACTATGCCCATATCGTCAAACGCATTGAGGCGGATGCCAGAGAGTACGGTTTCATGTGCATCATCACAGACTCTGGTGACACGAAAAATGGTGAGATTGATTGTCTGGAGCATCTGGAGAACATGCATGTAGAAGGCATCATCATGTGCCTCTCTCAGGAAACTGACGAGTTCTCACATTTAGAGCGATTGAAGAACAGCCATATTCCACTGGTCTTGTTCGACAGGGTCAACGACAACGACATCTCCACAGTTATTAACAATGACGTAGCCTCTGCCCGCGAGGCAACACTCCACCTCATTGACGGTGGAGCACGTCGGATAGCCTTTTTGGGAGGTCCCAACCTGATGAAGCAGACCTATGACCGCAAACATGGTTATCTGGAGGCACTGCGTGAACGCGGCATCGCCATTGACAAGGATTTGGTGAAATGTCAGTCCCTGAACTTCAATTCTGGACTCTCCGACACGCTGGAACTTTTGAATATGCCCGAGCCTCCAGATGCCATCCTTGCCACACACGGCATTCTGGCCATCTCAGCCTACCAGGCCATCATCAGTAAGAAATTGCGTATCCCCGACGATATCGCTATCGTCGGATTTATGAGTGACTGGGTATCTGGAATGACATCGCCACGACTGACCTTTGTCAAGCAGAATATCAAGGAAATCGGACGTAACGCCTTCAAAGTGCTGTATGAACAGATGAACGGTAACGACAACGTTCAGCACATCATCGTCAAGGCACGACTGGAGGAAAGAGAATCAACAAAGAAAATTTATTTATAATTAACTAACTTTCAATTCCATTATGTGTAATAAACCGAACAACTCCTCTTAACGCTCGGCCAAATGCCCGCCAAGCAGGCATGTAGGCTATCAGGAAGCCATTGCTTCCGCCCAAAGACCTATTTGTACTAATTACAAACCAATTATTATATAGTATACTTAAGTATGAATCGAAAATTTAGAAAGACAGCGCTGTTGATGGGTACCATGGCCTTATTGGGACTTGGTTACTCTTCAAATGCCAATGCCGCTGAGAATCCTCAGGAGGTTCAGCAGGCAACAAAGAAGATTACAGGTACTGTAGTCGATGCACAAGGCCCCGTCATCGGAGCCAGCGTTCTTGAAAAAGGTACTTCGAACGGTGTCATCACCGATTTCGACGGTAACTTTACGCTCAATGTAAAACCTGGTGCTACGATTGTCATTTCGTACATCGGTTACACTACTCAGGAGATTGAAATAGGCAATCGGACTACTTTCAATGTAACTATAGAGGAAGACAACAACTCACTTGAGGAAGTGGTGGTTGTAGGTTACGGTGTCCAGAAGAAAAAGTTGGTGACTGGTGCTACTGTACAGGTGAAGGGTGACGACATCGCTAAACTCTCCACAACGGATGCTTTTACCGCTTTGCAGGGCCAGACGCCTGGTGTGATGATCTTGCAGAACAGTGGTCAGGCAGGTGAAGGTTACAAGGTTAATATCCGTGGTATCGGTACGACTGGTAATTCTGACCCGTTGTACGTGATCGATGGTGTTGCCGGTGGTAGCCTTAATGACCTCAACCCTTCCGACATCGAGTCTATCGACGTATTGAAAGATGCCGCATCAGCAGCCATCTACGGTGCTCGTGCTGCCAATGGTGTGATTCTCGTGACTACCCGTCAGGGAAAGTCTGGTAAAATCATGGTAAACTACGACGGTTATTTCGGATGGCAGTATCTTGCCAAGGCTTCAGATGCTCTCAATGCTCAGGAATACGTGTATAGTCGTAAACTCCGTGAGTTCAACGGTGGTGCTTCAGAACCTGAGTGGGAGGCAAAACTTCCTGCTGAGATTTATCAGAAACTGCAGAATGGCTGGGAGGGAACCGACTGGCTCGATGCCTCTTATCACAAGGGTGCCATGACCACGAACCACTCCATCGGCATCGTGGGTGGTAATGACATGTCTAAATTCAATCTGGGCTTTGCATATACTAAGCAGGACGGTATCTTCGGTGGCGAGAACCAGTCTAAGTTCGATCGCTACAACATCCGTCTGAACTCTTCACACGTCATCCTCAAGAATAAAGAGTTCGATGTCATCACGATCGGTGAGAATGTGAACGTGAACCGCAGGAGCCGCCGCGGTATCTCACAAAGCAACATGTACTGGAACAACATTCATGACCTTATCAATGCCAATCCATTACTCCCGGTATATGATGAGAACGGGAAATACTATACCAACGCAGAGATGGCAGAGCATGGCTGGACCCTCGGTTCTGCCGTAAACCCAATGGCCATCGCTGCTACTACCAGTCAGGGTTTGAACGAAAGCAACAACTGGAATGTTAACGCAAGTGCTTATTTGGAGATCCAACCTATCAAGAACTTGATCTTCAAGTCACAGTTCGGCTATCGTTTTGGCTCTAGTTCTTATCGTGCCATGACAAGAGTCCATGCTTCTGGTACCAATGTAGCAGACCAAGATAATGCTTCTCAGCAACTCAACCTGTGGTCAAGAATCACATTTGAGAACACGCTGACTTATACCTTTGACATTAACAAACATAACATTAATGTTGTGGCAGGTCAGTCTATTGAGAAGAATACTTATGGTGAAAACCTCAGTGCTTCTGGTAGCAATCTCCTCTTCGGTGACAGTTGGGATCACGCATTCGTGAGTAACGCACAAATCAAGAAATTGGCTGATGTATCAGTCAGTGGTACGCCAACTGGTGATAATTCACTCGCTTCATTCTTCGGTCGTGCAAGTTATAACTATGATGAGAAGTACATGTTGCAGGCTACGCTTCGTGCCGACGGCTCTTCAAACTTCGCCCGTGGTCATCGTTGGGGTTACTTCCCATCAGCATCTGTTGGTTGGGTGATTACCAATGAGACATTCATGGAGGGCACCAAGAGTTGGCTCGACTTTTTCAAGATCCGCGCATCTTGGGGGCAGAATGGTAACTGTAATATTCCTAACTTCCAGTACCTGACCCAGGTAGGTTTCTCTACGGCTAACAGTTACTTCTTCGGTGTCGGCAACCACGAAGAGGCAACCACTGGTGGTTCATTCAATGTACTTGGTAACCCAGACCTTACATGGGAGACCTCAGAGCAGATTGACCTCGGTATCGACGCCCGCTTCTTGGGTGGCCGTCTCGGTTTGGCATTCGACTGGTACAAGAAGACTACAAAGGACTGGCTGGTTCGTGCTCCAATCCTCGGTGTTTACGGTATCGGCGCTCCATACATCAATGGTGGTGACGTAGAGAACAAAGGTATTGAGGCTGCTCTTACCTGGAATGACCGCCTTAGCAACGGTCTCCGTTACGGTGCCTCTGTCAACGTGACCTATAATAAGAACGAGGTTACCAAACTTGCAAATGCTGAGGGTATCATCCATGGTCCCAGTTATGTGTGGCATCAACTTGAAGGTGAAATCTACCGTGCACAGGTTGGTCAGCCTATTGGTTTCTTCTATGGCTATAAGACCGATGGTGTATTCCAGAATGGTGAGCAGATTGCACAATTCTCCCAGAAGTATCAGGACAAGGTACACGGTGGCAACGACAAGTTGCGTCCTGGTGACCTGATCTTTGTGGATGCCAATGGTGATGGTTCTATTGATGACAACGACCGTACTTTCATCGGCGATCCCCATCCCGATGTGACCCTGGGTGCAAACATCAACCTTGCCTATAAGGGCTTTGACTTCTCTGCTACCGGTAACGGTGCATTTGGTCATCAGATTCTCCGCACTTGGGCTAATCAGGACTTCCTTGAGCAGAACCTGACCAAGAAAATCGTTTATGGTTCTTGGAAGGGTGAAGGCACCAGCGACAAACTCCCGATCTTCGATGGTTTCGATACGCCTAACTGGAAGAATATGTCATCTGCCATGCTTGAGGATGCAGACTACTTCCGTATTGCCAACATCACGCTTGGTTACGACTTTAAGAATGTATGGAAGACCTGCCCGTTACAGCAACTCCGTCTCTATGTTGCAATTAACAACCTATACACATTCACCGGCTACACAGGTATGGATGCTGAAGTTGGTTCTGATGGTGGTTCTGGTAGCGCTTGGGCAGCAGGTATCGATACTGGTGTATATCCTGCTCCACGTACCTACTTGGTTGGTGTAAACATTAAGTTCTAATATCAATTATAGCAAAACAACATAAATTATGAAAAAATTTTTTATATTGGCTGCTGCAGCAATGCTTGCCTTAACTTCTTGCGAGGACTTCCTCGATTCACAAGACTACACTGGCAAGAACAGCACTAACTTCCCATCAACCAATGAGGATGTTGACAAGATGGTTGCAGCCGTTTACAAATCATGCTTCTACGGTCCGTTCCAGGGCAACAACCTCGAACAGTACTTCTCTGTAGCAAACATTATGTCTGACGATATGTTTGGTGGTGCCGGTCTTGGTGACCCCTGGTGGCAGGCACTTGACAAACTGATGTATGCTCAGACCAACCAGATGCAGGATCTTTGGACCTACGCATACGAGACTATCGCCCGTGCAAATGCGGCTTTAGGTGTCATTGACAATATCGCTGACGAAGAGACCCGCAACCAGACAAAGGGTGAACTCCTTTTCATGCGTGCGTACAGTTATTATTACCTTGTTCTGGCATTCAACAATGTTCCATTCATTGAGAAGGCTCCTGAGACTGTAGCCGAGGCTCAGACCGCTCCTAAGCAGGTTGATGGTAAGGAAATCTTCAAGTACATTGCCGACGATATCTATGAGGCGACCTCTATCATGCCTTCTTACAAGTACGATCGCTGGCAGAAACTGCCTTTTGGCAAGGTGACCCGTTGGGCTGCTGAGGCTTTCCTTGGTCGTGCATTCCTCTTCTATACAGGTTTCTACGGCGAGGCCAGTTGGCCCAAGACTGATGGCAGTGCCATTGACAAAAGTTATGTATCTGCTGCCTTGAAGGACTGTATTGACAACTCCGGTCACGATCTTCTCTCTGACTATCGTTCACTTTGGGCTTATTCAAATCCATGGACGGCAAAGGATTACGATTATGTAAATGATATGATAGATGCAGGAACCTGCTACCAGGAGGGTAACAAGGAGGTTCTTCTCGCTATCAACTTCCAGTATCAGTCAGCATGGTCTTCACAACTCCACCTAACCAACCAATACGGTTTGTTCTTCGGTATCCGTTGTGATGGT
>JAGCRH010000001.1 GCA_017964785.1 Prevotella sp. | reverse complement strand
TTCTTGTACTACTTCTGTCTATGTAAATCTTTCAAAGAACTCTCTCTTTCCGCCTCCGCACTCGTTTTTTGCGCGAAAGCGGGTGCAAAGGTACTGCTTTTTTCCGAACCTGCAAAACTTTTTCGGGAAAATTTTCGCTTTTCTTGCAGATTTTCATCCACTCTTGACTAATATCAAGACAAAAGACAGACTACACCTTATTATATTATATATAGGATTAGTCAGGATTGTCACTACTTCCGCCACTGCCTCCGCCCTTGACATCATCGTTGGAGATGGAGCGCTCGGCCTTTTTGACACCGTTCCTCCACGGAGAAGGTGCGCTGATAGTCAATACCGCCGTCGATATAGCCATAGTTATTCTTTGAATTGCGGGCAGTATTGTAACTATAAAGGCGGTTGTGGGTGAGCGGCGATGTGGCAAAGGTCTGATTATCGCCATCGCTCTTGCTGCCACCGCCATAGATTGTATATAGTAGGCAGAAAACGAAAATGTTACAGTTCATAATTCCTCAGTTTTGTTTGGCAAAGTTACGGAAAACGGCACAAAAAAGCCCTCGGCAATTCCGAGAAATCGGGTGCCAAGGGTGAAAGTCTGAAAGTAGTTTCAGAGTTTTGCTGTTAGTTTTAGATTTCTATCAATGCCTTTGCCCAATCAGGAACATCATCGGTATAACGTTTGAAGAGGTTTCCATCCCTGGTACGGAACAAAAGACGGGGAAGTTGGTTGTCAATGGAGTTGTCATATACATAGGCACGGTCAACAAAAGATAATGCCTCCTCTGCATTGACGAGTGACTTGTAATATCGGGTTATAATTTTGGAAATAGGCACTTCATGCCCTCCATTCATGTAGCGCTGAGTAATGCGGGCTACATTAATTGTGGGATCAGATGTACAGACATAAAAGAAGCGGATAAAGAACCCCTTTGCCTTGGCTTTATGAAGGAACTCCAATTTTTCGGGAGATGAGAATACTGTCTCGAAAACAAAGTCACGTTGTTCTTCTAAATATTGGTAACGTAATGACGTGGCTTGCTCGGCTGCTTTTAGTACGGCCTCTGGGGCATTCCAATCTCCAAATATCTTTTGCGCAATATCGTCTGGATTGATGTAAAGACTATCTGCTGCCCACTCGTTATTTAGCAATTGGACTGTTGTTGTCGTCTTACCAGATCCGTTTGGACCAGCAATGACACATAGCGTAGGTCGTCGTTCAGTCATCAAGCACGTGTTTACGTTGGGAACGCCTGACAGCGATAGTGTGGACAGCCTCCGATAGTCTCCTTTGCTTTTCAGTCTCCGCCTTGTTGCTTGACTCGCGCGCAGCCTGAGCCACATCTTCCATCAGGGCCTCCAGCATCTCATCAGTAGGCTCTTCATTTGATGTAAGTCGATATTTCTTATATATCTCTGTCATTTCTTTTTTTACTAATATCACAACTCCTTTTACTGTCTGCAAAGTTAGGAATAATTCTCGTAACCTCCAAACAAACTTACCCGTATTCCGAATCTTTAACCTCCATTTATAGTAGTTAAGTATTAAATGACCGTCCGGAATAGAAGGTGTCTTCTTGCGTCGCCAAGCGCGTGTGTAATTCGTTGTTTTTTAAATCCATTTCTGGGAGAACATTCTGCACACCGTGCATAATTCAGCCCTGAAATTGGTTCATGTCTCTGCACCCCGTGCATAGATGTGCCTCGAATCTGAGGCATGTTTCTACCCCCCGTGCATAAATGTCCCCTGAATCTGAGGCATGTTTCTACCCCCCGTGCATAGATGTGCCTCGAATCTGAGGCATGTCTCTACCCTCCGTGCATAACCTTCACCCAAATCTGAGTCATGTCTCTGCCTCCTGTGCATAAATGTCCCTAGGTTTCGGGGCAGGTTTCTGCACCCTGTGCATAGGTCTGTCCCAGATTCGGGGCAGGGTTCTCAGACTCTGAGACGGCTCCTCCCCATTCTGATCCGCACCGACATCGTTGCAAGGACATTCCTTTCGGACGCCAGGCAGGTCACGGTAACCTAGGATCCAAGTCATCGGAAACAGATTCTTGAGTTCGTGAATCGGTTTTGTTTGGCAGAGTTTTTCGTTTCGCTCAAGGGAACTTCGGAAAATAGTACGAAAACCTCTGTGTTAATAAATTAAAGAGCCCCACCGGTTGGCAGGGTTCTTCGATGATGATCGTAATGATTCCCAGGGTTGTAACCTACTTTTTATGGAACTATTTACTGTACTATTTTTCTTGGATAATACTCGAAGAGTTTCTGGTTCTGTCGGAGTTCCTTGATGCTGAGGTCTGTCTTTACTTCCCCACTCCAATTGGCAAAATTAGCCTTGAAGGGTTCGCCCTCCGGTTCGATATAGGTGATGCTTTCAAGTGTAAGGGGCAACGGCTCGAAAACCAGGACGATGGCAAAGTAGTCGCCGGAATAGCCTTGTACCCAGAACAGCGTGTCGTCGGGATAGTCTATCACATCCTTGCACTTATACTGATGGCCCGACTTGTCAATCAGGATGGTGTTACCACCTCTGCCGAAATATTCCCTACGCCAATTCATCTCGGTGGAAATGGCGACGTATGTGGCTTCAGGCGTCAGCCACATGGCCATCGTACCCTCAGGAATAGGCTTGATGAGGTGGGCATCCTTGTATTCCGACCACGTAAAGAAGTTGTCCTTATCGTAATTCTTGGCCTCGACAATCTGGGTGGGATGATGGAACTCAGGAATCGTGTCGTAGTAGTGGGCCACGCCATAGAATTGATTGCCACGATTGAGTGTAACGTTCCTGCCTCGCAGATACCAGTTCGGCACGCCGTAGATGGCCACTTCCCTCACGCTTTCCGGCAGTTTGGGAAAGAATATCTTGAAATCGAGAATATCACCCTTCTTGCCTTTAATGCCAAAGCGCTTGTAGTAGCAATCGGGTTCTGTTCGTCGAGCCCTGTAACTGATACCTGTCTCCTTGTCGAGAATACATCCCTCTTCATCAGTCAGCCAGAAGTTATCCACGATGTCGGCAGGCATACGGAAATAGCAATGCAACACAGTCTCGCCATTCTCTTCGGTCAACCGCCAAGGCATCGGCATATATGCGTTACCTTCGGCATTGAGTATATCAACAAATAAAGCATCAGCACCAGGGGTCTCGATGGTGGGAACATTCTCCAACACCAGGCCCGAAGGCTCAAACCAGTCGTCCTTCTCGGTCCTGTTCCAATGAACAACCGACTTCTTGGTCTTCTTGTCAATTTCGGCGGAAGGGATCGGCACCCAAGAGCCATTACCTGCCTCCAAGACCACCACATCATTCTTTGTCTGTGCCAGTCCACTGGCGGTCATCACGGCCAGAAGGCTGAAAATAATCATTCTCTTTTTCATATTTCTTTTGTTTTTAGAAATTTAAAATGTTAATACCTTTATGCGTCAGCTGTTCGCGATAGTCTTGGAAGCAAGCCGATGAGACGACGGTCTTTTTCGGCGAATGGGTGGAGAAGAGCAGGATGCGCTCGCTACCGATGCGCTCGGCAATCCAGAGATATTTTTCTCCTTTGCGCGGATCGTCCAGGCAGAAGATAAACTGCTGGCGAGAGAAGTTCAGCAGATAGCCGGGTGTCTTCGTGTCGTACCAACAGGCCACTTGCAGCAACTTTGCGAAGATGTCGATTTCGGGTTTGTCCTCGAAGAGATAGGCCGTGCTGACGATGGTGGAGTCGGGGCCCATGTCTGAGGTGCAGTTGAGCGGCACACCTTTCACCTTATTATATTCTGCCAGTTTAGCGATGAACTCATCCACACGGCTTGGTGCCTGATAGGGTACGGTGTCCTCTGTCTGTATCTGGGCGGCGTAGTGGAGGTTCGGATCCCGGACAGGTACAGGAATAACCTCTTCGGCGATGGCTTCTGACTGCTGGACAGGAGCCTTTTTTTCAGTACGCGCCTTTTGTACTGGGCGTACAGAGCCTTTGTACTGGGCGTACAGAGCCTTTGTACTGTCAGTACAAGCCTGTTGTACTGGTGTTTCCTTTGCCTGTTGTGCTGTCAAAGGCACTGTTTTTTCCTTTTCCTCCGTCGGCATCATCGTCCAACCGATGCCTATCATCAACAGCAGGCAGGCGGCAGCGGCGGCCCAGCGCCAGAGCCGTACTTTCCTGGCAGGCTTAGGCTCTGCCTCCATCCGCGTCATGATGCTATCCATGAAGTCGTCTGGCAATTGTGGCGTGTTGGCGTATTTCCGTCGTAGCGCCTCGCGCAGGTCTGTATCTTTGAGTTTATTCATCTTCTTGAAGTATCTTATAGAGTTTCTTACGTGTCCGATAAAGACGGTTGGCCAGTGCTCCAGGCTCAATGCCAGTAATGTAGGCAATCTCCGTCAGTGGACGGTCTTCGAAGTAGTAGAGCGTCAAGAGCATCCGTTCGTCGTCAGGCAGTTCGTCCATCAGTTCCTGCAACCGCTCGATGCGTTCTTCCCGTCCTGTGGATAAATCCACTTCCTCATCGCTGATCTCCGTATTGTCCTCCATCGCTACGATGACAGGTCGGCGGCGTTTCAGGAAGTCGAGTGTCAGACGGTAGGCGATACGGCAGAGCCAAGTGGAGAGCGAAGCCTTGCGTGGCTCGTATCTGTCGATATGACTGAAAGCCCGCAGGAAGGCATCCTGAGTCAGTTCCTGAGCATCCATCACATTGGGCACTTGGCGCACCACCATCGCAAAGACACGCTCAGCATAGCAACAGACCATCTCCGTCTGTCCCTCGCGCCGCCCTTGTCGGACGGCCTCCACGATTTCTGTCTCTGTCAGAGCACTCGTTTTCTGTCTCACTCCTATTCGTTATACGACAACTTTGGCGAAATATCTCGCTCCTTATTGCAAAAAAATCTTAAACTGCAAAAGTCAAGTGCAAAGGTACGACATAAACCATAATATGCAAGTCTTGTCAAAGTTAATTTCTGATAAAAAGAATGATATTGGCGGAAAAATGTGTAATTTCGCAACCGAATTAAATAATCGGACAATAACAAATAAACAATATGAAAATGAAAAAGATAATGATTGGGATGGTCGCAGGCATTTGTCTGCTGATGACCAGTTGTGGCAACATGAATCAGGTACTGAGTGCCATGACAAACGGGACTGGCGTTGTGAATGCCATCACCAGCGTGATTGGCCTCGACAAGGTCAGCGCACAAAACCTTATCGGGACATGGAGGTACGACGCGCCAGGCTGTGCCTTTACGAGTAAAAACCTGTTGGCAAAGGCCGGTGGCGAGGTAGCCGCCGTGCAGATTGAAGAAAAACTGGCACCTTATTATCAGCAAGTGGGCATCTCGTCCAGTAACACATATATTACATTTAATCAGGATGGCACCTTCTCCTCCAAGATTGTGGGGACGAATTTCAGTGGCACCTATACTTTCAACGAGGCAGACCAACAAATCAAATTGAAGGGCTTGTTGCTCTCCATCAACTGTTACGCCAAAAGAGAACTGAACGGCATCTCCATTCTTTTTGAGGGCAAAAAACTTTTGAATGTCTTGCAGACCATGGTCGCCCTGAGTGGTAGGACAGACTTGCAGACGATCGGAGAACTGAGCAAGCAATACGAAGGTGTGCGCGTCGGCTTCGACATGAAAAAGTAACAAACAAGGTATATATACAAGATTAACTGCAAAAATATGCAGAAATGTTTGGTCGGTTGCAAAATAATATGTAATTTTGCAGCCGACTTTGTATAAATATACCAACATGAAAGTAAAGAACAGCCGATTAGAGGCACTTCGACTCATCATTTCGAGCCAGCAATTAGGTAGTCAGGACGAATTGTTGGCAGCCCTTCAGAAAGAAGGTTTCAGACTGACACAGGCCACACTGAGTCGCGACCTGAAGCAGTTGAAGGTGGCCAAGGCCGCCTCGATGAGTGGCAACTATGTCTATGTACTGCCCAACGAGACGATGTATAAGCGGGTGAGTACCCCTAATAGTATCCGAGAGATGCTGAAGGTACCCGGCTTCGTCAGCATCAACTTTTCGGGCAACATGGGTGTCATCAAGACACGACCTGGCTATGCCAGTTCCATTGCCTGGAACATCGACAACAGCGACATCCCGGAGATTATCGGCACCATCGCTGGCGATGACACCATATTCATCGTCATCAAGGAAGGGGTCAGACATCAGGATGTATCTGAGGCTCTCAGTGAAGTCGTTCCAAGCATGAGATAAACCATAGATTTCACAGTTTTACGCAGAACAAATTGAGAACAGATAATTCAATGGAACAGGAAATAGAAATTGAAGTCCTTGTGGCAGGGCCGGAGCACGAAAAATACGTCGATACGATCTTAGAGACGATCGCAGACGCTGCCAAGGTACGTGGCACAGGTATTGCCAAGCGAACACACGAATATCTGGCCAAAAAGATGCAGGAGGCCAAAGCCGTCATTGCCCTTACGAAAGACGGTCAGTTTGCGGGGTTCAGTTATATTGAGACCTGGGAGAACCAACAATATGTGACCACCTCCGGTCTGATTGTTCACCCCGACTACCGTGGGCACCACGTGGCTAAGCGCATCAAAGATATGACCTTCTCATTGGCCCGCACCCGTTGGCCACACGCTAAGATTTTCTCCCTGACGAGCGGCGCCGCTGTGATGGCGATGAATACTGCCTTAGGCTATCAGCCCGTGACCTTTGCCGACCTGACGGAAGACGAGGCTTTCTGGAAAGGCTGCGAAGGCTGTTGTAATGTGGATGTGCTGCATCGGACTGGGCGGAAATACTGTATCTGTACGGCGATGCTGTACGATCCGACAGAACACCTGCCCGCCAAAATTCCCGACGATGTGATAGAACGCATCCGCCAGATAGACGGTAAAGAAGAATAATATATAAATAAGGTATAATATAATAAGAAAAAAAGATATGGCAAACAAGAAAGTTGTAGTAGCCTTTTCTGGTGGGCTTGACACCAGTTACACCGTGATGAAACTGACCCAGGACGGATGGGATGTGTATGCCGCCTGCGCCAATACCGGTGGTTTCAGCGAAGAACAGTTGAAGAAGAACGAGGAGAACGCCTATAAGTTGGGTGCCGTAAAATATGTCACTCTCGATGTGACACAGGAGTACTATGCCAAGTCGCTGAAATACATGATCTTCGGCAACGTGCTGCGTAACAACTGCTACCCCATCAGTGTCAGCAGTGAACGTATCTTCCAAGCCATCTCCATTGCCCGTTATGCCAAAGAGATTGGTGCCGATGCCATCGCCCACGGAAGTACGGGTGCCGGCAATGACCAGATCCGCTTCGATATGACTTTCCTCGTCATGGCCCCCGGTGTAGAGATCATTACCCTGACCCGCGACCAGAAACTGACCCGCAAAGAGGAGGTCGACTATCTGAACGAACACGGCTTCTTCGCAGACTTCACGAAACTGAAATACTCCTATAATGTAGGCATCTGGGGCACCAGTATCTGTGGCGGCGAGTTGCTTGATCCGACACAGGGTCTGCCTGAGGACGCCTATCTGAAGCATGTCACTGCCAAGGAACAGGAATCACTATTGAAGATTCAGTTTGAGAAAGGCGAGATTGTAGGTGTCAATGGTGTGCACTTTGACGACCGAATCAAGGCCATCCAGAAGATTGAGGAGATCGGCGCTTCCTACGCCATTGGACGTGATGCCAACGTTGGCGATACCATCATCGGTATCAAGGGCCGTGTGGGCTTTGAGGCAGCAGCCCCCAAACTCATCATTGAGGCCCATCGCTTGTTGGAGAAGTCGACCCTGAGCAAGTGGCAGCAATACTGGAAAGACCAAGTAGCCAACTGGTATGGTATGTTCTTGCACGAGAGCCAATACTTAGAGCCCGTGATGCCTGATATCGAGGCCATGCTGACCTCATCGCAGCGTAATGTGACGGGTACGGCCATCCTGAAACTCCGTCCCTACGGTTTTGAAACTGTGGGTATCGACTCTGCCAATGACCTGACAAAGAGCAAACTCGGCGAATATGGCGAGACTCAGACCGGCTGGACAGCCGACGAGGCCAAGGGCTTCATCAAAGTATCAAGCACACCGCTGCGCGTCTATTACGGCATTCATAAAGACGAGAAACGCTGATTTTTCGACCACGAATTTCACGAATTACACGAATTTATGATTAAAGTTGGAATACTTGGTGCAGCAGGCTATACGGGTGGAGAACTCATCCGTCTGCTGCTCAACCACCCTGAGGCAGAGATTGTCTTCGCCAATTCGGAGAGCAATGCCGGGAATCTGGTCAGCGATGTCCACGAGGGCCTCATCGGCGAAACGGGGTTGCGATTCACCGATGAAATGCCATTTGACAAGATCGATGTCTTGTTCTTCTGTTTCGGTCATGGTAAGAGTGAGGCCTTCTTGAAGGAGCACACCATCCCAGAAAACGTGAAAATCATCGACCTTGCCCAAGATTTCCGCATCAAGGGCGACCACGACTATGTCTACGGCCTGCCTGAAATCAACAAAGAAGAAATCGCAAAGGCACAGCACGTGGCTAATCCAGGCTGCTTTGCCACCTGTATCCAAGTGGCACTGTTGCCTGCCGCTCACCTCAATCTACTGAAAGAAGATGTGGCCGTCAATGCCATCACAGGCTCAACGGGAGCAGGTCAGAAGCCTGGTGCTACCACCCATTTCTCATGGCGCAACAACAACCTGAGCATTTACAAGCCCTTCCAGCACCAGCATATCGCAGAAATCCGCCAGAGTCTGAAACAGACTCAGGGTTATCTGGATGCTGACATCGACTTCATCCCCTATCGTGGAGACTTTGCCAGAGGAATCTTCTGTACCGCAGTCATCAAGACTAAGGCTCCTATAGAGGACATCATCGAGGCCTACAAGGACTTCTACAAAGACACTGCCTTCACCCACTACAGCGAAAAGTCCCTCGACCTGAAACAAGTAGTGAACACCAACAAGGCACTGGTACATGTAGAGAAATACGGTGACAAACTGCTCGTTACCTCTTGCATCGACAACCTTCTGAAAGGTGCCGTCGGACAGGCTGTGCAGAACATGAATATTATGTTTGGCATCAACGAGAAGGCAGGCTTGAGATTAAAGGCATCTGCTTTCTAAGCAATGATACCCTACCAGAGAACTATAGTACACTCCTAGGCGCACTTCAGTGCGCCAGTATAGAAACTATCCGCAAAAATAAAGCCTCGGCTCATAACTGAGGCTTTATTTTTTTTGCGGGTCATCATTACACTCATTTCAGGTTTCTTCATAAAAAGGACATTCTTTAATGTTACACAAACTTTGCAAGGTGTATCTATTATAAAATTTGTTATAAATCAATATTTCTTATTAGAAAATATTAAGTAAATTTGCATCCGCAACGAATCAGAATGCCATAACGCAACAAACAATAACCAACAAAAATAAAGTAACAAAATTTATGGAACAGAGACAAATCGCAAAACAATGGCGTCAGTGGCTCATTGCCGCCTGCGGACTGCTGATGGGTGCTTCAGTTTTACAGGGTTGTAAGGACGACTTTGTGCTTACAGGACAACCTGATTGGCTGGGAAACTCCATTTATGAGCGTCTGGAGGATGATGGCAATTACACCACGATGCTAAAGTTGATTGACGACTTGGGACAGCGCGAGGTTCTCAGCCACACAGGCTCAAAAACCCTGTTTGTCGCCAATGACTCAGCCTTCAGAGAATGGTTTACCAAAAACCCATGGGGTGTAAACCGTTACGAACAACTATCCATGTCGCAGAAGAAACTTCTGCTCAACAACTCAATGATCAACAACGCCTACTTGATTGAGTTGATGTCAAATGGCAGGCCTCAAGGTGAAGACAACGCTCCAGAAGAGGGTCGTACCATGCGCCGTGAAACGGCAACCAGCATCTACGACTCCGTACAGATTCTGCGGCCCAGCCAGATGCCGAACACAGCAGTATGGGCCAAGTTCAAGGACAACGGTAAGAGCATTCCCATTTTGAAGGATGCCACAACCGCTCCGATGATTCATTTCCTACCCATTTTTATGAAAGTCAACAAGATTACGAATGCAGATCTTGACGTACTGACAAACCATCAGGCCAACGACATCAATGAAGCATGGGTAAACGGCAAGAAAGTTGTGGAACGTGACATCACTTGCAAAAACGGTTATATTCAAAAAGTGGACGGTGTATTTGAATCGGCCCCCAACATGGCAGAGATTATCCGCCAACATCCTAGCACATCCCGTTGGTCACAGTTAATCGACCGGTTTTGTGCGCCATACTATAATGCAGCCGGCACCAGGGAATACAACCGACTCTACAACAATCAGGACTCAGTTTATACGCTTCGCTACTATAGTAACGTTTCTGCTGGTGGCACCAATGTCTCCACACCGGATGGTAAGGCAGTAAATGCCATGCTGAGATTCGATCCAGGATGGAACCAATATATCAACGCCACGACGGATAATTCTCTGAACTACGATGCCGGTGCTATGTTTGCTCCTACAAACGAGGCTTTGGAGCACTGGTGGAATAATGAAGGTAAGGATCTTCAAGAAGAATATGGTGTTATTGACAGCATCCCCGAAGCCACAATGGCTAAACTCATCAACGTCAATATGATGCCTGTATTCACGGAGGCCATCCCTTCGAAATTCGACAGAATACTAAACGATGCCAAGGAAGAGATGGGTATTAAGATGTCAGACGTTGATTCTTGCTTTATGGGTTGTAATGGCGTGGTATATATGACAAACCGCGTTTTCACCCCGGCAGAGTTTGCTTCTGTAGCCTATCCTGCCCTGTCCCATCCGTCCGCAATGAATGTGATTTACTGGGCCATCTCAGCAGCCTCACTTTTATCCGCAACTTCGAGTGCACCAGCAGCAAGGTTAAACTTCCTACCCTATTTGCTTTCCATGCAATCAAGGTACAGTCTGATTCTTCCTTCAAACGATGCCATGCTCCAGTATCTCGATTTTGCCAGTTATAATACAGAAAACGTATCATCTCCAACCGTCCTAGAATTTTATTACGATGAAAGGAAAGGTAACGACCAAAAAGTTCAGGCACGGCGCTACCAATGCACAATAGACGAAGACGGAAACATCACTTTGGGTGATCTGATCCAGGACAATGTTGCCACCAATGTCATTGTAGACTGTTTGTATCGACTGATGGATCAATTGATCATTGTCGGCGACATAGAGGACGGACACGAATTTTATAAGTCAAAGGGCGGCACACTTCTCAGAGTCACCAAGTCTCCTGACGGTCGAATGGCATTTGCCGGTGGCTGGCAGACAGATCACAACAAAAAAATATTGCCGGTTGACAATGAGAATATCTACACGAAAACCAATGGTAAAGCCTATATCTTAAATGAGCAAGTGCCAATGGCTTCAGAGAAATCCGTCTATATGACCCTTCAGGAAAAACCCGAATTTTCAGAATTCCTGAAACTTTTGGAAGGTTCTGACCTTTTAAAGGCTAAGTCTGGGAGCAGAAAAGCCGGTCTGAGCAATCAAGGTAATATGAACCTGTCCTTGTTTGACAACTATAACTATACTGTCTATGTGCCTACCAACGAATCCATCAGGGAACTGATTGATAACGGTTTGCTGCCCACTTGGGATGACTATGATGCTTATAACGATTCCACCTATGAAGGCAGTGAAGATGAAGCAAAGGAAGCCCAGAGTATCATCAAGAGTATCATTGTCGACTTTATCCGCTACCACATACAGGACCATTCTATTGCCATCAATATGGCTCCTGAGATATATGATGAAGAAAAAGATGGTGAGATCGTTAAGAGAATACCTAGATACGAAAACGACTATGAAACGATGAGACGTAACCCGGAAACGAGTCGTTTCTATCCTCTCACCGTCAATCACGAGGGAGGCCAGATGTGGGTGATGGACAATGTCAATCAGAAGAAAAAGGAGAATAACCAACCTTATGAAGTTCGCAAAGTCGTAAAGACCGACGGACTCTACAATTGTATTTGCCGCGAGTATTGGTATAGTGGCGCAGGTAATGCCGCCACGACATATCAGGCATCCGATGCTGTTGTCCATCAGATAGACGGTGTACTTCTCGCCGAAGAGATGACACCTTGGAAGAGCAAACTTAATCAAGTAAGGAGAAAGTAGTATGATTACTTTTAAAAAATATATAATGTTATTGGCACTGATGGTGGTTACTGCCATCAGCGCACAGGCACAAGAGATTACCTCCGTTCACGGTAACGTGAGCGACGAGATGGGACCCTTGATGGGTGCCACTGTCTGTGAGATCGACGGCAATGGCCGTATCATCGAGTCGGCCGTTACCGATCTGAACGGTAACTTCACGATGAAGGTCAGGAACCCGAAAGACAAGATCCGTTTCAGTTATGTGGGTATGAAGACTGTCACACAGCCCATCAACAAGACGAATTTCAAGATTGTGATGACCGATAACACTACGATAGCACCTGTGACCATCCAGTCAAAGAGGCGTGTCACGGGTAACGGTCTGCCCATCCCGCAACGAGAGGTGGCCAATGCGACCCAGAACTTCTCGATGAAGGAAGTGGAAGGTCTGTCCTTCACCACCATCGACGAGGCTATGCAGGGCCGTATCGCCGGTCTTGACATCATCGGTAACTCCGGTGACCTCGGTTCCGGTTCTACCATGCGTCTACGTGGTGCTTCCTCACTCTCCACACTGACCGATGCCAACCCGCTGATTGTAGTGGACGGTAATGTCAGGCAAGTCAGCCTTCAAAACTTTGACATTGCCAACGCCAACAATGAGAAATTTGCCGAGTTGTTGAATATCAACCCAGAGGATATCTCTGATATCCGCGTATTGAAAGACGCAGCAGCCACGGCCATCTACGGTTCACAAGGCGGTAACGGTGTCATCGAGTTGACCACCAAGCGTGGTGCCCGAGGCAAACCCAGACTCCAGTATTCATTGAAACTGACTGGCACCTATCAGCCAAAGGGATATAACCTTCTGAATGGTGACGACTACACAATGCTCTTGAAGGAGTCGTACTTCAACCCGGAGCAGAGCGATGCCGCCGCAGATATTCCTGAACTGAACTACGATCCGTCATTCTCGGAATACGAGCAGTATAATAACAATACCGACTGGCGCGATGCCGTCACCCAATGGGGTCTCCGCCAGAACCACTATGTCACCGTGAGCGGTGGTGGTGAGAAAGCCCTCTTCCGTATCGGTGCCGGTTACGACCATGAAACGGGTACGATGATTGAGCAGAAATTGCAGCGTTTCTCCACCCGTGTGGCTCTTGACTATAATGTCAGTGAGCGCATCCGCGTCAGCACCAACTTCTCCATGACTTATACCAAGAACGACCGTAACTCTGACGGTCTGCTCGACATTGCCATGAAGAAGATGCCGAATATGAGTATCTACGAGCAGAATCCTGTAACTGGTGAGAATACCTCTTCTTATTATACAATGTTGCAGAGCGGTAGTTCAGTCTTCAATAACGACCAGAAGACCTATGTCAACCCCGTTGCCAGTGCGCACTTGGCCAAGAACCAGCAGAGCACCTATGACATGCAGCCCGAATTGATTATCCAGTACCAACTGCTCGGCATGGACGACGACCACTGGCAGTTGAACTGGCGCGGTCAGGTCTATCTGAATATCAACAACGGCTATTCGAACAGATACTATCCGCAGGAGTTGAAGACCGTCTCCTGGGATCAGGGGGTCAACACAACCTCTGACAGTTCCTCAAAGAGCGTATCCTTCAATACCAAGCAGACACTGACATTGATTCCTTCCTTTAAGAATAAGGATCACTCCTTCATGATGCTGGGACGTTTTGAACTGAACAGTGGTACTTCTACCAGCCAGTCAGAAGACAAGAAAGGTGTTCCCACAGGTATCACCACGACACAGGGTGGTGGTCTGATCACCAGTCTGAGTTCTAACTTCAGCCAGCATCGTTCCATGTACTTCACGGCTTCTGCCCACTACGCCTACAAGGGACGTTATATCATCGACGGTTCTCTACGTGCCGACGGTACCACGAAGTTCGGTCCAGACAGCCGCTGGGGTTACTTCCCCTCACTCTCCTTGAAGTGGATTATCAGCGACGAGCCTTGGATGGAGCCGACAAAGAAATGGCTGTCCATGTTCGCCATCCGTCCCAGTTGGGGTCGTTCGGGTCAGCAGCCTGGTCAGGACTACCTCTACACTTCGAAGTATGGTTCTACTGACAGATATATCGACATGCAGGCCATGAAGCCGAACAACATTCGTCTGACAGACATGAAATGGCAAATCACCGAGAGTTGGAACGGCGGTATCGACTTAGGCTTCTTCAATGACCGTCTGACTGTGACCATCGAGGGTTACTCACAGACAACCACCGACATGCTGTTGTCCAACTACCGTATTCCTTCGAACACAGGATACGAGAATGTGGCCTATAAGAATCAGGGTAAGATGCGTAATACGGGTTGGGAGTTCCATATCAGTTCCAACCGCGTCATTACCATCGGCAAGAAGTTCTGGGTAGATGTGAACGCCAACTTCGGTAACAACCGCAATGAGTTGCTGGAACTCGACGATCTGACACTGGACAATTACAACACCGTCTATGGTTTCTCGAACGACGAGACCTTGCAGCGTGTTCAGTTGCACAACCCGTTAGGTGCCATCTACGGTTTCCGTTACAAAGGTGTTTATCAGTACAATTACTCCACCTTTAAACGTATGACACCTGAAGAGCGCACCCAGTTCCTCGCAGAAGGCAAGACAGCACCTGTAGCCATAGATGACAAGGGGAATCTTATCGTTGATCCGCGCACGGGCGACCCAGTCCGTATGATGTTCAACTACACCAACGACGCCACGGGCCGTAACTACCGCTTCAACGGTGGTGATGCCATCTATGAAGATATCAACCATGACGGTCAGATCAATGCGCTCGATATCGTCTATCTCGGTTCTTCACTGCCTAAGTTGACGGGTGGTTTCGGCTTCTCCTTCACATACGGCGACTGGCGTCTGAGCACCCAGTTCACCTACCGCTTCGGTAATAAGATTATCAACCGGGCCCGTCTGCATGCTGAAGCCATGACTGGTAATGACAACCAGAGTCAGGCTGTGAACTACCGTTGGCGTAAGGAAGGTGATATCACGTCGATTCCTCGTGCCATGTATGGCAGCAACTCGAACTACAACACGCTGATCAGCGACCGCTTTGTGGAAGACGGTTCCTATCTGCGTATGGGTTATGCACAATTGAACTACAACATCCGTAGAAAATACGCACAGGCACTTGGTGTCAACCGCATCAGCCTGTATCTGAGTGCCAACAACCCGTTTGTTCTCACGAAGTACTCTGGTGTTGACCCGGACATTTCGAGCGGCGGTTACTCTCCCGCCATCGACAGCGCCCAGACACCACGTTCTCGTTCATACACATTAGGTATCACTGTTGAGTTCTAAAAAGATATGAATATGAAAAAAATACATTATTATATAATATGCGCCTTCAGCGCAATATGCGGTCTCTCTTCCTGCACAGATTTTTTAGAGATCAAGCCTCAGAATGAGATTATCTTGGAACAGTTCTGGAATGAGAAGGCCGATGTGGATGCCGTCATTGCAGGCTGTTATTCAGGTATGCAGGCGGAAGGAGTCATCAAACGCATGATGGTATGGGGTGAGTTCCGCAGCGACAACATCGGTCCGGGCAGCAACACCACTTCTGACGGAAGCCTCGAGAAAGTCTTGAAGGAGAACATCGATGCCAAAAACACCTACACCAACTGGGGAGGGTTTTACACCGTCATCAACCGTTGTAACACTGTTATAAAATATGCCCCTGGCGTGGCCGCCGACGATCCTGCCTATACAGAGAGTGAGTTGCAGGCCAACATCGCAGAGATGGTAGCACTCCGCAGTCTCTGCTACTTCTATCTCATCCGTGCTTTCCGTGATGTGCCTTTCTCAAGAGAGGCATACATCGATGACAATCAGAAGATGGATTTGCCCGCTACAAAATTCAACGACGTACTTGACTCATTGATCTACGACTTGGAAGGCGTACAGAACCAGGCCATCAAACGCTACCCCACCACAAAGGAACTCTACCAGACAGGACGCATCACACAAGATGTTATCCATGCTTTACTTTGTGAACTTTACCTCTGGAAGAAGGACTATGAGAACTGTATCCGCTATGCCGACATGGTCATTGAGTCGAAAAAAGCCATTGCAGAGGAGAATCGTCAAAAGCGTTCCAGTTCTTTCTCCAATGAAGATGCAGAGGAGCGTTTCAATGGTTTCCCGCTGGTTTCCAACTCAACATCAAATAGTTATTTTGGCGATGCTTATACTGTCTTGTTTGGAAGAGACAGAGGCAATGTGGATGAGGTCAACCAGGAGATTATCTTCCAGTTGATCTTCGATGACAACCCCAGTGATAATGGTATGCCGGCCAATGGCGCCGTCAACTCCTTCTATGGTAACTCCAACGCGACTGTCGGTTTGGTTGCTCCCTCTGACTACATTTTCAATGATATCGACAAGACTTCGGGTCGCAAAGTTTTTGCTGACCGCAACAAAAAACGTGACTCCCGTATGTATTTCAATTGTGATTTGGACGATAAATCCATCAACAAATATACAACAAGTACTATTGATATCAGTGTCTCTGGTTCCTCTCCGGAAGTATCCTATGGTTCACTTTATTCACAGAACCAAAATGGATCCAACTGGATTATCTATCGCCTAACGGACATCATGCTTTTGAAGGCCGAAGCCTTGACACAGTTGGTTCGTGAAGGGAGTGACCAGGAAACCGGTGATTATAACAAGTCTATTTTAGACAGAGCCTTTACCCTCGTCAATGCGGTAAACAAGCGAGCCATCTGCCAAAACCAACTCGCTGACACACTTCGTAGGAACGAATACAATTCCAAAGTTGACATGGAGAATCTGGTCCTTCAGGAACGTCAGCGTGAACTGATGTTCGAAGGCAAGCGATGGTTCGACCTTGTCCGCCTCTCACAGCGAAATGGCAATACGAATCAATTGAAAGATGCCGCATTGTCAAAACACACGACTGGCACCGGACTAATCAGCAACCACTTGACCAAAATGGATGCCATCTATTGGCCGTATAATCTTGATGAGATGAAAGTCAACCTGAATCTTGTACAGAATCCGGCCTTTGGCAGTGGTGAAAACGACAGTTATCAAAAGACGACCAAGAAGTGAAAAGAAAAAAAGTGAAAAGTATGAGACGTAATAATATATTCAAAGGATTTCTGGGAGGATTGCTCATAGCCATGCTAACTCCTCTCAACACGCTGATACTGACCAGTTGCTCAGATGAGCCTGACAGCGAGTATTTCTACACCTTCACGGGTGAGATGATGAGCGACTGGCTGACAAGTCCGGATCGTCCGGAATATAGCGAATTTGCAGAAATAGTAGAGAGAGCAGGTCTGATGAACCTCCTTGCCACCTACGGGCACTACACCTGCTTCGCCCCCTCCAACGATGCTATCGACAAATACTTGCGGGGGCGTGGACTCAACAGTGTATCACAGTTGAGTGATGCTGACTGCGATACAATTGCCCGTACACATCTGGTTTCTTCTATGTACACAACGTATGAGATGATTGGACATAAACTGCCAACGGTGAATATGCTAAACCGCTATTTGGGAACTGAACCAGGCTTTGACAACGATAGTAATGCCGTCATTGTTCTTGAAGGACTGGCACACATCGATTTCAACTTGAAGGATGACTCGGTAGAGAATGGTATCATGCAGCCCATTGACATGGTCATTGAAAAATCAAATAGTTACATTGCAGACATATTGCGTGACAATCCAAAGATCAGCCTCTTCTATAAGGCCTTAGTGGCTACAGGTGTTGTCAATAATGTGATGTTGGTTGAGGATGAGAACTATAATCCTAAGGATTATGAAGCATATTACATGACCTCTGGCGATGCAGAATCGAATAAAAGAAGGTATGATGCTCCAGATACCAAGAAATTTGGCTATACGTTCTTCATTGAGCCAGACTCTATATTAGAGGCAAAATATGGGATAAAGGATCTCAAGGGACTTTACGACAAGGCCTGCGAAATCTATGACGAGGTCTATCCGCAAGACATGAGTGCACCCGGCCATAGTTTTGAGAACCTCACGGACAGCGTCAATCCACTGCATCGCTTTATCCAGTATCATATTCTGAATAAAATTGCTGCCAGTACCGATGACTTAACGCCACAAGAGATCAGCAACAAAACCAACTTTATTGGTGCCATCGGTATTGATGAGAGCCTTGTTAATCCCTGTGACTGGCATCATACCCTTCTGCCTCACACGATGATCAAGGTGGATAAGATTACTGTCGATAAATATCTGGCCGGATGTAAGAAAGGCGATCGCTATATCAATCGCCGTATCGATGCAAAATATCCTGATGCAAAATATCCGGGCCAGCGCATTGATCCTATAGACAATGATGGCTATAAGCACGATGGACTCAACGGACATTACTTCTATGTTGAAGATATCGTAGCCTTCAGCAAGGACGTCCAAGAGCAGATACATAATCAGCGTATCCGCATGGACTTCAACACCGTCTTCCCCGAATTTATCACGAATGGTCTGCGTATTTTAGGAGACCCCTTCCAACAGTCAAGTACTGACGACAAATACGGACGTAACTGGTATTTCCCTGAAGGTTATCTTGATGGGGTTAAATTTTCCAACTGTCATTTAACATGGAGAAGACCTATTAGTTGGGCTGATATCTACATGTGGGATGAATTCAACCTCACAGGCAACTATGATTTCACCTTCCGTCTGCCACCCGTGCCGTTCAATGGTGAGTGGCAAATACGTTTGGGCTTCACACAACAGAATAGCCGCGGTATTGCCCAAATCTATATTGACGACGTACCACAAGGTATTCCTCTGGATATGACAAAGAAACTGGACGATGATTATTACATCGGTGATGACTTTATTGACAATATCAATACCTACGATGGTTTAAATGCTGAGGATAAAGCAGAATATTACAAGAGTCTGAAAAACCTCGGTGTCTATCCCCATCCACGCTCCTTATACTGTGATAATGGTGGACAGGGCAGTAGAGCATACAATATTATTTACAACATCGGTATACGTAAAGTTGTCAGTCAGTCGTATCTTGATTGTAACCAAGACCATTACATGAGATTCAGGGTAGCATCTGACGGTAAGCAAGGTAATAACAACGAGTTCGCACTCGACTTCCTGGAGTTGGTACCGAAGAGTGTCTATGGCACAGACGATGGAGAAGATATGGAGGACGACCTCTAAAAAAGTGAAAAATGAAAAGTGAAAAGTTATGAGCACTAAACATATATATAATAAGGTAATAGGATTTGCATTGGCAATCCTCACCTTCGCGGCCTGTTCCGACACATGGAACGACCATTTTGAAAGTAAGGGCAAAGACATGAAGGACTATACGCTTTGGGAGGGTATCTCGCAGAACAGCAACCTGAGTAACTTTGCCAAGGTGATTGAGAAGTGCGGTTTTGACAAGTCACTCTCCAGTAGCCAAGTGTTCACCGTCTTCGCCCCTACCAATGACCATTTCTCTGCCCAGGAAGCCGATGAACTGATTGCGGCCTATAACGCAGAGAAGGGCAAGGTAAACGAAGATGACAATACTGTCATCAAGGAGTTTGTACATAATCACATCGCCATGTATAACCACTCCATCTACGAGGCTAGCAGCGACTCCCTTATGATGATGAACGGCAAGCGGATCAAACTGTCAACCAGTTCGTTTGGAAGCAGTCCTATTCTGACTAAAAACGAACTCTATAGTAATGGCGTTCTCTTCACGATTGATGGGAAAGCAGAGTTCGCGACCAACATTTTCGAGTATCTGCGTAAGGATGCCGACCTTGACAGCGTCAGCAGTTTCTTCTACAACAATCACCTATATCACCATGAGTTTATCCCGGGACGAAGCATTCCCGGAGGTATCATCGATGGAAAGACCTATTATCTTGATTCTGTATTTGTACAGCGAAACGACCTCTTCAACGTCCTTGATGCTGACTTGAACGAAGAGGACAGTACCTATTGGATGGTTGCACCGACGAATGCGGTATGGAAACAGTTACTAGAGGAGTACCAGCCTTATTTCAATTATGACAATCAGGTGAAGTTCCGTGATTCCATGATGTATACTTCTCCTCGCTTAGCCATTATGGCAGGAACGATCTTTAGCAGAACGCTCAATACCGATGCACAACTGACGGACTCCGCCGTTTCTACAAATGCAGCATATACATACGTCAACCGCCGTATGTGGGGAAGCAACAACCTCCACTACTATCAATATGGCGGTATCTCTTCCACCAACACGAAGAAACCGTTCGGACCTGAAGGAATCTTCAACGGTACTGAGAATGTGCAGTGCACCAATGGACAGGTGATGAAGACAGACAACTGGAAGATTGACAAGTTAAACTCCTTCAACCAGTGGATCATCATCGAGGCTGAGGATCGAGGCAGCCTCAAGGAGGTGAGCCAATATACTGATTCGAAAACGAACGAAGAGTTGGGAACCGTCACGCCAATTACCCGTCGTGTCCTCAACGACAACCCCTTCTATGGTAAAGTGTGGGGTGATGCGTTTGTGGAGTTTGAAGAAGCCGTCAATGAAGGTAAAATTCAACACTCGGTGACTTTCAATATTGAGGATGTACTTTCCAACATCGGTTATGACATCTATCTTGTCACTGCTCCGGCACTCGCCAATGATAGTAATGCCACCCAGGCCCAGCGTCTCCCGACCCAACTAAAATGCACACTGAGTTACCATAATCAGGATGGGACGGCGCAGGAAAAGGTTCTTGGAGACAAGATAACTACCAGTCCTGACGAGGTCGGCTATATCCTGCTTGCAGAAGACTTTAAGTTCCCTTGCAGTTCATGGGGACTGGTAGAGGCAGAGCCACAGGTAACGCTGACCGTAGCAACTAATGTAGCCAGAAAAGGAACCACATGGACCAAAACGCTGAGGATTGACTGTATTATGCTCGTGCCTCATGGTATCGCTACCGTTGATGAAGAACGCTTTACAATCAGCCCACACGGCGACGGCGACACCTTCTATTGGTTGAGAAAATAATGTTATAGTATGAATATAAGAACTGTAAGGATATGAAAAAATACATTATATTAGGACTTACACTGCTGATGGCTTTCCCCTTAAGCATCGCAGCCCAGGACGAGGACACTGAGTCTGAAGACATCATCGAGACCCTTGCCCGCAAGTTGAAGCCCAAGCATAAGCAGTATCCCACGAGAACCATCCGCGGACGTGTCTTGAGCGCTACCACAGGCCAGCCAATTGCAGGTACGATTGTCAGTGCCGACGATGTGGAAGGCTACAGTACGCTCACCGAGGAAAATGGTTTCTACAAGTTAGACGTTCCCACGTTTACGACGTCAGTCTATATCAATATGCCTGACTTCAATCCCGTACGCCTGGGTCTGCAAGATCAGGAGGAGCAGCGCGAGGTGAAACTCTATCCAGTGACTTTCGCGGCAGAATACGACAAGCAGATCAATATGCGTGGCGACTATAGCACCAAGGATTTTGCCTATACCAACTCCGTCAATATCAAGGACGAGGTACAAAAACATCTGGGTGCCCAAGTCTACAGCGTAACTCGTAACGGTACGCCGGGTATTGGAAATGTGATGTTCGTACAGGGACTGAACTCCCTGAATGTCAACGCCCAACCATTAGTAGTGGTCGACGATGTCATCATTGACCAGCAGTATGGTCGCACAATGCTTCACGAGGGTTTCTTCAACGACATCCTTTCGACCATTAACCCGTCAGACATTGAGAAGGTGACCGTCATGCGCAATGGAACGGCCCTTTATGGTGCCAAGGGTGCCAATGGTGTCATCCTCATCCAGACCAGACGCAACAAGTCGATGGCCACCCGAATCACGGCCAACGTCTCAGGAGGTGTCGTCCTTCAACCGAAGTATCTCTCCATGATGGATGCAGGACAGTACCGCAGTTATGCTTCGGAACTGCTGAAGACTACGAACACGCGTAACCGTACCTTCAAGTTCCTTAATGAGGATCCAGATTACTATTATTACAAGCAGTACCATCAGGAGACCGACTGGAAAGACTATGTGTATCATACCGCCATGACACAGAACTACGGTATTAATGTCGAAGGTGGTGATGCCGTAGCCAACTATAGCCTTTCGGTGGGTTACGTCAACCAGCAGAGCACCTTGAGGTACAATGACATGGATCGCCTGAACATCCGTTTCAACACGGACATCTCACTCAACGAGCGCTTCAATATCCGCTTCGATGCCTCCTTCGGTAATATCACCCGTGACATCCGTAACGACGGTGCTCCCGCCACCTACGACGAGGGGACCCCGACGGCTCCCGGATTCCTGGCCTATGCCAAGAGCCCGTTCCTCAGCCCCTACAGTTACGGTCGCGGAGAATTGTCGAAGACGCACTATGACATTGAAGAAGAGTCATACCTCTCCGAGGCATTAGCCAACTACAAGAATTACAACTGGCAGTTGGGTAACCCTGTAGCCATCAACGAATACAGTGAGGCTGAGAACAAGAACCGCTTGGAGAACTCCATGCTGAACCTGACAGTTACACCATCCTATAGGCTGAGCCACAACCTGACGCTCTCCGAGCACTTCAGTTATAATCTGGTCAACACCAACGAGATCTTCTATATCCCTGTCAGCGGAACGCCGGATTATTATGTCAGCAGTATCGGTGCTTACCGCGAGAACGAGGTCCGCTCACTGGCTTCCAAGCAGAACTCCGTGATGAGTGACACCCGTCTCGACTGGAGCAACCGCTACAATGCCCATTTCATCCATCTCTTCGGCGGTGCACGTATCAACTGGGAGTCCTATTCGATGACCTCTCTGTTAGGATACAACACAGGTAACGATAAACAGCCGTTCATGAAGTCGAGCCTGACAAACACCAACGACTTTGGTACCAGTGACAACTGGAACTCCTTAGCCTGGTATGCTCAAGGGGAATACAACTATAAGAACCGCTATTTCCTGCAGGCTAACGTGACGGTTGAAGGCTCCTCACGCTTCGGACGCGACGGCGGTAATCTCCGTATGTTCGACGCTGCCTGGGGTATCTTCCCCGGTGTACAGGCATCATGGGTCATCAGCAATGAATCCTGGATGGCCAAGATTAAGGCCATCAATTACCTGCGCCTGACAGCCGGCTTCGATGTGAGCGGTAACGATGACATCGACTACTATGCCGCCCGCAGTTTCTTCAGTTCCTCATTGTTCCTGAACACCATCTCAGGCCTGAGTTTCGCCGGTATCGGCAACTCGGAAATCCAGTGGGAGACCACGCGCCGCTTCAATGTCGGCTTAGAGACGAATCTTTTCAATAACCGCCTGAGTTTGAGTGCGAACTACTTCCGTTCCAACACAGACAACCTGCTCACCCGCCAGTCGTTGGGATTCCTCAGCGGTCTGAGTGAGAACTGGACGAACGACGGTAAACTAAAGAACCAAGGCTTCGACGTGACAGCAGCCCTCAAGGTGCTCGCCCTCAAGAATCTGCAATGGGAAGTAGGTGGTAGTATCGGTCACTACAAGAACGAAATCACCCAACTGCCCGAAGGACAGAACTTCGTTGACAACGAGGTCTACGGTGCCACCATCCGTACTCAGGTGGGTCAGGCTGCCAATCTCTTCTATGGCTACAAGTCGCTCGGTGTCTTCTCCACGACTTCTGAGGCAGAGGCCGCCGGTCTCTATATCCTCGGGGACAATGGTATCGACCGCACTTATTTCAAGGCAGGTGATATCCACTTTGCCGACCTCGATGGTGACCACCAGATTACTGAGGCAGACCGTACGTTCATCGGCGATCCGAATCCCGACATTTACGGTAATATCTTCACAGCCGTTACTTATAAGCACTTGAAACTGGATTTCCGTTTCAACTACTCGTTAGGAAATGATGTCTATAACTATCAGCGTTCACAATTAGAAGGCGGCTGCCGCTTCATGAACCAGACAACGGCCCTGATCCGCCGTTGGCAGGTGGAAGGTCAGCAGACTGACATTCCGCAGATTACGTTCCAGGATCCGATGGGCAACTCCCGCTTTAGCGACCGCTGGATTGAGGACGGCAGTTATCTGCGTCTGAAGAGCATTACCCTGAGTTATGACCTGCCGCTCCAGAACGAGTACCTACAGGGTCTGCAGTTCTGGATTCAGGCCAATAACGTTTTCACTTTGACAAAGTATCTTGGCAGTGATCCTGAATTCACAATGACCTCCAGCGTCATCGGTCAGGGTATTGATGTCGGGCAACTCAGCCAAAGCCGTTCTATCGTGGCAGGCATTAAGATTAAACTGTAATTAATAATTAAGAATTAAGAATTAAGAATTATGATTACTAAGATATATAAATTCATTTTCGCGACCTGCGCTATCTGCGGCATAGCCTCTTGCTCCGATTTCTTTGACCAGCAGTCAGAGCATGTCGTCTTTACCGAGAATAACAAACTGGATAATCCCACAGACACGATTTATAGTGTCATTGGTATCCTCAACAAGTTGCAGTCCATTGCTGACCGCACCATCCTTCTTGGAGAGGTACGCGGCGACCTCGTTGAGATTACGAATGCAGCCAACAGCGACCTGCGCGACATGGCTAACTTCAATATCGGAAATGATAACCGCTACAATCAGCCGCGTGATTACTATGCCATCATCAACAACTGCAATTATTTTATCGCAAACGTTGATACGGCCATGAAGAACAACCGTAATGAATATGTCTTCATGAGAGAGTATGCTGCCGTCAAGGCCATCCGCGCCTGGACCTATCTGCAACTGGTGCTCAATTATGGCAGTGTCCCGTTCATTACAGAACCGATTCTCACTAAGACTGATGCAGAAAATGACTATCAAAGGCGCGACCTTCAATCTGTGTGCGAGTACTTCATCAATGATCTCGAACCTCTGGCAGAACGCTGGGGCAACGAATATCCAGAATACGGAACGATCCGCAGCAACGCCTCGCGCCTATTCTATTTCCCGCTCAACATCGTACTCGGAGACTTGAACTTGTGGTTGGCCAGCAAAACGGGCAGTCAGGAAACCTACCGCAAGGCTGCCATGCGCTATTACAAGTACATCAATGAGCGCAATGGAACCAACTCTGCCTATCCCATTGGCATGACCTACTATACTTGGACACCCGGTTCTGGAGACTGGAACAGACCTGGACGTAATGAGGGAGGAAACCTCACAGAGGGAACTGGAACCAATGCAGAGATTATCACCATGATTGCCGGTGACTCCATCCCCGCCGAAGGACATTACAGCGAACTGCGCAACCTCTTCAATTCACAACAGGATAATGACTATCGTGCCAGCATTGTGCCTTCGCTCTATATGTTCGACCTGTCAAGTAGTCAGGTACACTGCTGTGTAGGATCAAACGGAACCACCTTCTATTATGCACCTAAGGATCTGCCCGATTTTATGTCAGGCGACTTGCGATTGTATCAGTATTATAGTGAAGGAACCACAACCGACCGTCTTTCAGGCGAACGCATTGAGACCTCATACAATGACAAATATACATCTCAGAACGTCCATATCTATCGCCGCCAGATGCTCTATCTGCGACTGGCCGAGGCTCTTAATGGTGCAGGATTCCCACGTGCTGCGTTCCAGATGCTGTCACAAGGTCTTAATAACGATGTCATCAAGAATACTGTTCTTCCATACTGTTCAACAAGTAACGACTCTACATGGATTAACAGCCTCAGTTTCCCGAGGGAGCGGTATGGCATCTTCACCGTCGATGAACTGGCAACCGGCCGCACCGAGGAAGGACACAACACGATTGGCATCCATACGCATGGCTCTGGTTGGACACCGATGAACGAATACTATCAGTTGCCCGATGACTCGCTGCTGACCGAAGAGCAGAAGAAGCCCATCCAGACTGCCTTTGTGGATAGTCTGCTGCTCAACGAGTGCGCCTTGGAACTGGCCTTCGAAGGCACCCGTTTCTACGACATCATGCGTTTTGCCTACCGCCAGCCCAGTCCAGGAGATTTCCTGGCCCGTCAGATTTATAGTCGCCGCGGCAAGGAGAACATCGGTATCATACGCAGTGAGATTAAGAAAGACCTCACCGACGAACGCAACTGGTATCTCCAGTGGAACGGACAAATCGGTATGTAGTAGTATTTGAACTATATATTCAGACCATTTCAAATAACCCGCCCTTATTGCCCAATAAGGACGGGTTATTTCTGAATAAGGGCGGGTTATTCCCAAATAAGGGTGGGTTATGTTATTTTTATGCAAAAAGACGGGAGATTGTTGTGGTTTGTCGGATATTTGCAGTAACTTTGCAGCCAAATATAGAAAGGTAACGATATGAAACTATTCGACGTTTATCCGCTTTTTGACGTGAATATCGTCAAAGGTCAAGGCTGTAAGGTGTGGGACGAAAAGGGTCAGGAGTATCTGGACCTGTATGGCGGACATGCCGTCATCAGCATCGGGCATTCCCATCCACACTATATAGAGAAGGTAACGGAACAACTGAGTAAGATCGCGTTTTACTCCAACTCGGTCATTAATAAACTACAGATGGAACTGGCAGAGCGATTGGGCAAGATATCCGGTTACGACGACTACCAGTTGTTCCTCATTAACTCTGGTGCCGAGGCGAATGAGAACGCACTGAAACTTGCATCCTTCAAGACGGGTAACACCCGCGTGCTCTCTTGTGAAAAAGCCTTCCACGGACGAACAAGCCTGGCTGTCGAGGTGACGAACAATCCAAAGATTGTGGCTCCCATCAACGACAACCACCACGTGCGTTTCCTGCCTTTGAATGATCTGGAGCCATGGGTACGGGAATTGTCGAAAGGCGGCGTGGCTGCTGTTATCTTAGAGTGCATCCAAGGCGTGGGCGGTATCCAGATGGCCACACCGGAGTTTGCGCAAGGCCTGGCCTACGCCTGCAAACGTTATGGGGCTGTGCTCATCTGCGATGAGATACAGTGCGGCTATGGTCGAAGCGGTAAGTTCTTCGCCCATCAGTGGCTCGGCATCAAACCCGATATCATCACCGTAGCCAAGGGCATTGCCAACGGTTTCCCAATGGGTGCCGTGCTGATATCACCAGAGTTTGAACCTGTCTATGGCCAGTTAGGCACGACCTTCGGTGGCAATCACCTCGCTTGCGCAGCAGCACTGGCTGTGCTCGACGTGTTCGAGGAGGAGGGCCTGGTGGAGAATGCCCGTGTGGTGGGCGACTACCTGATGGACGGCATCCGCGGCATCGGCAGTTCACACATCAAGGAGGTGCGCGGTCGCGGACTGATGATCGGCATTGAACTGGATATGCCGCACACGATGGTTCGTAAACCCCTTATCAAGCACGAGCATTGCTTTACGGGCTGTGCCGGACAGAACATCCTGCGCCTGCTGCCGCCTCTGTGTCTCAGCAAAGCAGAGGCCGATGACTTTATAGAAAGACTGATCAGAGTAAAACCAGAAGAATTATGAAAATATCAGTGATAGGTGCCGGCGCTATGGGCGGTGCCACCGTAGAGGGCCTCATCAAGGGCCAGCAGTTCAAAAACGAAGACATCACCGTGAGCGATCCCTCGCAAGCCGTGGTGGAGAAGTTTGCAAAAACGGGTGTCTGCGTCACGACGGACAATAAGTTGGCTGCCGACAGCGCAGATATTGTCTGCGTGGTGGTCAAGCCATGGCTCGTGGAAAGTGTGCTGAAAGACATCAAGCAAGAACTGGATCCCAAGAAGCAGATACTGATTGTGATTGCCGCAGGCGTGCCATCGGCCAGCATTAAGGAGTGTTTGGGCGAGAACTGCCCACCATTGTTCTTGGTGATACCGAACATCGCCATCGCCGAGATGGCGTCGATGACTTTCATCGTACCCGTCGGTGCATCAGAAACCGCTATCCAGACCGTCGTTGGCATTTTTAATGAGATGGGAAATACGCTCATCACCGACGAGCAGCACTTGGCAGCAGGCACGACCCTCGCCTCTTGTGGCATCGCCTACGCCATGCGCTACATCCGGGCTGCCGCTGAGGGCGGCGTGGAACTCGGCTTCAAGGCCAGTGATGCAACCCAGATTGTGATGCAGACCATGAAGGGCGCCGTGGAACTTTTGGAGGCCAGTGGCCTGCACCCTGAGGCCGCCATCGATCTGGTGACGACCCCCGGCGGTGTGACCATCAGGGGTCTCAACGAGATGGAGCATGCAGGATTTACTTCAGCAGTGATTAGAGGCTTAAAGGCAGGAGCAAAGTAATTTTATTAGATATGGACGAACAATTAAAGCAAATAGGTGAGCGGTTGCGCGGACTGCGCGATGTGCTCGACATCCCTGTGAGCGAGATGGCCGAGACTATCGGTATCGACGTGGAAAAATATGAAAAGATAGAGGCTGGCGAACTGGATATCACCATCTCCAACCTGATGAAGATAGCCCGCAAGTATGGTGTATCAACGGAAGAACTGATCTTCGCCGAGTCGCCGCACATGAAATCATATTATGTGACGCGCAAAGGTCAGGGTATGAGCATTGAGCGCACAAAAGCCTACAAGTACCAGAGTCTCGTGGGTGGCTTCGTGGGCCACAAGGCCGATGTATTTATCGTCACGGTAGAGCCGAAGCCCGGTGCCCGCACCATCTACAAGAACTCACACCCGGGACAGGAGTTCAACCTCATTCTTGAGGGCAAGATGGAACTCTACATCGGTGGTAAGACAATAATCCTTGAAGAAGGAGACAGTATCTACTTTGACTCCACCAAGCCCCATGGCATGCTCGCCGTCGGCGACAAGCCCGTGAAATTCCTTGCATTTACAGTAGAATAGACTAGACTTATATGATTGAGAGATTTTTGAAGCAGACGACATTCACGTCTGTCGAGGATTACAATAAGAACTTGGAGTTCATCATCCCGGAGAACTTTAACTTCGCCTATGATGTGATGGATGTCTGGGCCGAGGAGAAACCTGAGGGTCTTGCCATCCTTTGGACTAACGACCAAGGTGAAGAGATCCGTACGACCTTTGCCGAACTGAAAGAACAGACGGATCTGGCAGCCTCGTATTTGCAGACACTGGGCATCGGCAAGAACGACCCTGTGATGCTTATCCTGAAACGCCGCTATGAGTGGTGGGTCGTGATGCTTGCCCTCTGCAAGATTGGTGCCATCGTGATTCCTGCCACCCATATGCTGACAAAACACGACATCGTATATAGGAATACCCGCGCTTCCGTTAAGGCCATCATCTGCGTGGATGATTCCTATGTGGTGAGCCAGATTCAGGCTGCCATGGACGAGAGTCCGACGGTGAAGCAATATATCGCTATCACTGATCACGGCAAGCCCATCCCCGAAGGGTTCCACGACTGGCAGACGGAATGGAAACTGGCCCCGAAGTTCGTGCGACCCGCCTTTGTCAATACCAACGACGATACGATGCTGATGTATTTCACCAGCGGAACGAGCGGCGAGCCGAAGATGGTGGCTCACGACTACCTCTACGCGATGGGGCATCTGTCAACGGGTGTCTTCTGGCACAACCTTCACGAGGGTTCGCTGCATCTGACAGTAGCCGATACTGGATGGGGCAAGGCCGTCTGGGGTAAATTCTATGGCCAGTGGTTTGCCGGTGCAACCGTGTTTGTTTTCGACCATGAGAAGTTCAACGCCGATATACTGCTCCGTCAGATGGAGAAATACAAGGTGACAAGTTTTTGTGCTCCCCCGACCATCTACCGCTTTATGATACGAGAGGATCTGAGCAAATACGACCTTTCTTCGCTGGAATACTGCTGCACGGCCGGTGAAGCCCTTAATCCCGCTGTCTTCGACAAACTCAAAGAGAAGATTGGTCTCAACATCATGGAAGGCTTTGGCCAGACCGAGACCACGATGACCCTCGGTACCTTCCCCTGGATGACACCGAAGCCAGGCAGCATGGGCATCCCCAATGCCCAGTATGACATCGACCTCATCCGCGCCGACGGCACGCCCTGTGAGGATGGTGAGAAAGGCGAGATCGTGGTACGTGTCGGTGACCGCAAACCCATCGGACTCTTCAAGGAGTACTACCGTGATCCCGAATTGACCCGTGAGGCCTGGCATGACGGACTCTACCATACAGGCGATATGGCCTGGCGAGACGAAGATGGCTACTACTGGTTCGAGGGTCGTATCGATGATGTGATCAAATCCTCAGGTTATCGCATTGGCCCGTTCGAGGTGGAGAGTGCCCTCATGACGCACCCCGCTGTTGTGGAATGCGCCATTACCGGTGTACCCGATGACATCCGCGGCATGGTGGTGAAGGCTACCGTTGTGCTCGGTAAAGAGTGGAAGGACAAGGCTGGCGACGATCTGATTAAGGAATTGCAACAGCACGTCAAGAAAGAGACGGCCCCCTATAAGTATCCCCGTATCGTCGAGTTCGTCGACGAACTGCCTAAGACCATCAGTGGTAAGATCCGCCGTGTAGAAATCCGGAAAAAAGACGCGGAGAAATAATGGCGGCGCATAATGAACTGGGTAAGTGGGGTGAGGACATAGCCGCAGCCTATCTGGAAGAGAAAGGCTATGAGATTCTCGAGCGCGACTGGAAGTCTGGACACCACGACCTTGACATTGTGGCAAAGAACGGAAATACGTTAGTAATTGTGGAAGTAAAGACCCGTCGCAACCGCCTGTTCGGTGATCCAGAGGAAGCCATCGACTACAAAAAACGGAAAAGTCTGCTATCAGCCATTAACCATTATATTAAGAGTCATCGTACAGGCCAAGATGTGCGTTTCGACATCATCAGTATTGTTGGTATGATAGGCTTTCAACCCGAGATAGACCACATCATAGATGTAGCACTGATATGAAAAGAAGAATAGTTATTAAGATTGGCTCGAACGTGTTGACACGGACAGACGGAAAACTGGACGTCACCCGTATGTCAGCACTGGTCGACCAAGTTGCCTGGCTACGGAAGCAGGGCATTGAGGTGATACTCGTATCATCAGGTGCCGTCGCCTGCGGACGACGGGAACTGACCGTCGACCATTCACTCGACTCTGTGGAGCAACGGCAGTTGTTCAGTGCCGTTGGACAGGTTAAACTCGTAGGGCTTTACTACGACCTGTTCCGGGAGTTCGGCATCCATGTCGGTCAGGTGCTGACGATGAAGGAGAACTTCGAACCTGGCGAGCAATACCGTAACCAACGGGCCTGTATGACCGTGATGCTGGAAAACGATGTGCTGCCCATCGTCAATGAAAATGACACCGTGAGCGTCACCGAGTTGATGTTCACCGATAACGATGAACTCTCGGGTCTCATCGCACAGATGATGCAGGCAGACACGCTCATCCTGCTTTCCAATATCGACGGCATCTACGACGGTCATCCCGACAATCCCGCGTCGCGCATCATTCCCTGTGTGGAGCCCGGCACCGATTTGTCGCAGTACATCAAAGAAGAGAAAAGTGCCTTCGGCCGTGGCGGCATGCACTCGAAGTATACCACCGCCAGCAAAGTATCGCAGGCCGGCATCCGCGTCATCATCGCCAACGGCGAGCGCGAGAATATCCTAGTCGATTTGATAGAACATAAAGAAGAAATCCCGCATACAGAATTTATACCATGCAACTAAAAGAAACGTTTGAGAAAGTGAAGCGCGCCAGCAAGGGTCTGGCCCTGCTGAGCGACGAGCAGCGCAACGAAATACTGAGTGCCGTTGCCGACGCTATTATATATAATAAGGTGAGAATATTAGAGGCGAATGCCCAGGATCTGGCCAAGATGTCGAAAGACAATCCCCTCTACGACCGCCTGCAACTGACGGAGAGCCGCTTGGAAGGTATTGCTGCCGATATGCGGAACGTCGCCACCCTGCCTACGCCTCTCGGACACGTCACCAAGCAGAAGACACTGCCCAACGGTCTGCGCCTCTGTCGTGTCAGTGTGCCTTTCGGTGTCATCGGGATGATCTACGAGGCTCGGCCGAACGTGACGTTCGATGTCTTCTCGCTCTGTTTTAAGAGCGGCAATGCCTGTGTACTGAAAGGCGGCAAGGATGCCGACTGCTCCAACCGCGAGGAGGTGACACTGATTCATGAGATCTTAGAGAAATATGGTGTAAGTAAAGATGTAGTGGCCCTGTTGCCTGCTACCCACGAAGCCACAGGCGAGATGCTCAATGCCGTGGGCTACGTTGACCTCTGCATCCCGCGCGGCGGAAGGAAACTCATCGACTTTGTCCGTGACACCGCCCGCATCCCAGTCATCGAGACGGGTGCCGGCGTCGTGAATACCTACTTCGACAAGGACGGCGACTTGGAGATGGGCCGCGCCATCATCAACAATGCCAAGACCCGCCGTGTCTCAGTCTGCAATGCATTGGACTGCCTCATCATACACGAGAGTCGCCTGAACGACCTCCCCACCCTCTGCGAGATCATGGCCGAGAAGAACGTGATCATCTATGCCGACGAGCGCGCTTTTGCCACCCTCTACGGCAAATACCCATACTTGGAACACGCCACCGCCGAAAGTTTCGGCACGGAGTTCATGGACTACAAGATGGCCATCAAGACTGTTGCTTCGCTCGATGAGGCTTTAGACCACATCGACAAAAATGGCTCTGGTCATAGCGAGGCCATCGTCACGATGAACGAGGAGACAGCCCGCAAGTTCCAGGCCCATGTCGATGCAGCCTGCGTCTACTGGAATGCACCGACGTCATTTACCGACGGGGCACAGTTCGGCCTTGGTGCAGAAATAGGCATTAGCACCCAAAAACTCGGTCCCCGTGGTCCGATGGCGCTTGAAGAGATTTGCACCTATAAATGGCTCATCGAGGGCGAGGGCCAGACTCGCCCATAAATTCCCATTATACCCATTAAACCCAACATTACAGAAATGAATAGTTTTATTAATGTAGAAGATATCGGCGACCTCCGGAAAGCCCTCGCCGAAGCACAGGAGATTAAAAACGATCGCTACAAGTACCAGCATCTGGGCCGAAACAAAACCCTGATGATGATATTCTTTAATAACAGTCTCCGTACCCGCCTCTCGACACAGAAGGCAGCCATGAACCTCGGCATGAATGTGATCGTGCTCGATGTGAATGCTGGCGCATGGAAGTTAGAGACCGAGCGTGGCGTCATCATGGACGGCGACAAGAGTGAACACCTGTTAGAAGCCATTCCCGTGATGGGTTGTTACTGCGACCTCATCGGCGTGCGCTCGTTCGCCGGACTCACTGACCGTGAGTATGACTATGCAGAAACGGTGCTGAATCAATTTATCAAGTATTCCGGTCGTCCTGTCTTCGCCATGGAGACCGCCACCGTACACCCCTTGCAGGCCTTCGCCGACCTCATCACCATCGAGGAGCATAAGACCGTAGAGCGTCCGAAGGTGGTACTCACCTGGGCCCCGCACTGCCGTGCCCTGCCACAGGCTGTACCGAACTCCTTTGCCCAGTGGATGAACGCCGCCGATGTCGACCTCGTCATCACCCACCCCGAGGGTTACGAACTCGATCCGAAGTTTATTGGCAATGCCCGTGTGGAGTACGACCAAAAGAAAGCCTTCGAGGGTGCCGACTTTATCTACGCCAAGAACTGGAGCAACCCCGGCGTGACCCATCCCGCCGACTATGGAAAGATCACTTCGAAGGATATGTCGTGGACGGTAGATACCGAGCACATGTCGTGGACCAACAACGGCAAGTTCTTACATTGCCTACCCGTGCGCCGCAACCTCATCGTCACCGACGATGTGATAGAGTCACCCAACAGCCTCGTCATCCCGGAGGCCGCCAATCGGGAAATCAGTTGTTCGGTGGTCATCAAACGAATGCTCGAGGCACTATAGCACAAAAGCCATGATATCGTTCGAGTGTGACTATAATAATGGTGCCTGTCAGGAGGTGCTCGACAACTTGGTCAAGTACAACCACGCCAAGCCGACGCCCTACGGCTTCGACGAATACAGTGAACGGGCTAAGGCCCGCATCCGTGAGGCCTGCGGCATGCCCGACGCACAGATATTCTTTCTGACAGGAGGCACCCAGACCAATGCCACCACCATCGACTCGATGCTCTACCAGTACGAGGGTGTTATCTGTGTGGGCTCCGGACATATCAATGTCCACGAAGCCGGAGCCGTAGAGTTCACAGAGCATAAGATCATCACTATCCCCGACATAGAGGGAAAAATGGCTGCCAAGACACTTGACAAATACCTCGACGACTATATGCACGACGGTAACAAGGACCACGCCGTTCATCCAGGACTGGTCTATATCACCTTCCCCACTGAATTCGGCACACTCTATTCCGCCAAGGAACTCGACGACATCTATCAGGTCTGCCAACACTACGAAATACCTCTCTATATCGATGGAGCCCGTCTTGGCTACGGCCTAATGGCCGAAGGCAACGATGTTTCCCTGCCCTATCTCGCCCGTCACTGTGACGTTTTTTACATCGGCGGTACAAAGATAGGAGCCCTCTGTGGCGAGGCGGTCGTATTCACCAACCGCAAGGCCCACAAGCACTTTTTTTCCATCCAGAAGCAACACGGTGCCGTGATTGCGAAGGGGGCGCTGATAGGCCTGCAGTTTGATGCGTTGTTCACCAATCATCTTTATTTCAAACTCTCCGAACACGCCATCCGTATGGCAATGAAGATGAAAGACATTTTCAAGCGCAAGGGTTTCAAATTCTTTGTGGACTCTCCCACCAACCAACAGTTTGTCGTCATCGACAACGAACAGGCAGAGCGGTTAAGCCGTCAAGTGGAGTTCTCTCACTTCGGCCAAACCGACCACCATCATACTATCTGTCGCTTTGTCACCAGTTGGGCCACGACTGAGGAAGAAATCAATACACTGGAACAAATTCTCATCGGCTGACTGCTTTAAGTGTATTCTTTACATTCAAGGCAAAAACAGTCCTAAATACACCTGTGTAATAGTTACACTTATTAGCACTTTCCACCCCTTTTTTTGGTTAAAAATAGGGGGGGAAGCAAAAAAGTATCAATAATAATCAAAAAAAGTTGCTTCTATTTCAGTATTTTATCATACCTTTGCAACGGCATTTCTAACTAAGTACTACAATTCTAACATTATTTTATATAACTAAGTATGAACAAAACTTTTAGGAAAACAGCGCTGCTGGTGGGTGCATTCTCCCTCCTGGGATTATGTTATTCACCCAAAGCCTATGCCGCTGACGCCGTACAGGAAGTGCAGCAGGCAAAGAAGATTACAGGTACTGTAGTCGATGCTTCTGGCCCCGTCATCGGAGCCAGTGTTGTCGTGAAAGGAACAGCGAACGGTGTAGCCACCGATTTCGATGGTAACTTCACGCTGAACGCCAGCCCGGGACAGACCCTGGTCGTTTCTTACATTGGCTATCTGAACAAGGAAGTGAAGATCACAGCCAATCAGACCAATTATGAGATTACCATCGAAGAAGACAAGCAGATGCTTGACGAAGTGGTGGTCGTCGGTTACGGTACAATGAAGAAGAGCGATATCTCTGGTGCATCGACAACCGTAGGTGAGAATGCAATTAAGGGATCACTCATTACCTCATTAGACCAAGCCCTGCAAGGCCATGCTGCCGGTGTTAGTGCAGTGTCCACTTCGGGTGCTCCCGGTTCAGGTTCTTCCATCCGTGTACGCGGTACGGCAACCATCAATGCCAATGCAGAGCCTCTGTATGTTATCGATGGTGTGATTGTTCAAAGTCAGGGTCTTACCGGTTACGACTACGGACTGGGCGATGCATTAGGTAATGGATCTGTATCCACAATCTCTCCTCTGTCGACCATCGACCCTCAGGACATCATCAGTATGGAAATCCTGAAGGATGCTTCAGCCACTGCAATTTATGGTGCTCAGGGTGCTAATGGTGTTGTGCTGATTACCACCAAACATGGTAAGGCTGGTGAAGCAAAGTTCTCCTACAATGGAACGATTGCTATCAACCGCCAGACCAAGCGTCTCGATATCCTCGACCTTCGTGAGTATGCAGACTACTACAACGCATATGTAGAAATTGGCGAGGCCAGTGCCAACCCATTATTCCTCGATAAGAGTTTGCTTGGCAAAGGTACGAATTGGCAAGACGCCGTGTTCCAGACAGCCCTGATGCATCAGCATCAGATTAGTGCACAAGGTGGTACCGATAAGGTTCGTTACTATGTCAGTGGCTCATATATGAACCAGGAGGGTACCATCATCGGATCCGAATTCAATCGTCTGTCAGCCCGTGCCAATGTTGATGCTGATTTGAAATCATGGCTGAAGATGGGATTAAATGTTGCTTTCTCTGACTCTAACGATGATTTGAAACTGGCAGATGGTGAGGAAGGTATTATCAACTACTCTCTGACCACCACGCCGAACCTTCCCATCTATGACATGGATGGCAACTATGCATCCAGTTCTTATGAAGGTTCTTCAAGCCCTAACCCCATAGCCTTGGCTTTATTGAACTCCAACAAACTGAACCGTCAGAAGTTGAATGGTAACATCTTCTTCGACGTGAAGTTCTATAAGGATCTGACATGGCACACGGAGTTAGGTTTTGACCTCGGTTGGAGCAAGGCTGACCGTTATCGTCCTATTATTAGTTTGGCAACCTACCATCAGAACAATAATACTGCTGCTACACAGAAGAACTCAAATAAGTTTTGGCAGATTAAGAACTACCTCACTTGGATGCACACCTTTGCTGGCATGCATAGTGTCACGGGAATGATTGGACAAGAAGCCTGGGAATCAAAATGGGATTATATGAGTATCACAAATACGGCTCTTCCCAATGATAAAATACACAATCCTGCACTTGGTACAGGTAATCCTACCATCGGTGAAGGATTTGGTGAAAGTTCAATGGCATCATTCTTTACCCGCTGGACATACAGTTACAACGATCGCTACAATGCAACCTATACCTATCGTTACGATGGTAGTTCAAACTTTGGTCCAAACAAACGTTGGGCAGGATTCCATTCATTTGCTGTCAGTTGGCGTTTCAACAACGAAGCCTTCATGAAGGATCTGACATGGCTCAGCAACGGAAAGTTACGTTTAGGTTGGGGTCAGACCGGTAACTCCAGCATTGGTGCCTACAAATGGGGTGTCGCCCTGAAAAACCAGACTTCAGCATTAGGATCTGGTAACCGTCCTGCAAACATAGCCAATACAGCCATTCAATGGGAAAGCCAAGAGCAGTTCAATGTCGGTCTTGACCTTGGTGTTTTCAATAACCGCATCAATCTGACCGTCGACTGGTATCGCAAAGAGTCAAAGGACATGCTGATGGGGCTCCAACTCCCGGCATACATGGGAACGAGCGGAAACACTTCATCTTGGCTTGAGGCACCTTCCGGTAACTACGGAACGATCCGCAATACTGGTCTTGAGATTACCCTAAGCACTCATCCTATCGTTGGTAAATTTGAGTGGGATTCAGAGTTCCAGATCTCTTTTAACAAGAACAAGTTAGTTGCCCTTAACGACGGAACAGGCAATGCGACCCTAAAAGGCTGGGGACAATGGGGTGATCAGGAACCTCAGGTGTCTCAGACTGAAGTAGGTGGTTCCCTGTTCAGTTTCTACGGTTATGTCTGTGATGGTTATTATACTTCTAAGGAGGACATTGAGAATTCCCCCACACCAGTTCATCCTGGTGTAGATGGTGTATATGCCAAGAACAGCACTGTATGGGTTGGTGATATCAAGTATAAGGATATCAGTGGTCCTGATGGTGTTCCCGATGGTAAAATTGATGCATACGATCGTACCGACATCGGTTCACCCCTGCCTAAGTTCACTTTCGGCTGGACAAATACATTCCGTTGGAACAATTTCGACCTGAACATCTTTATTAATGGTTCTTACGGTAACAAGGTGGGTAATTACAACAAGTATAAATTGACCCACATGAACAATACCTGGATCAACCAACTTGATGATGTACTCGGTGCGACCCGTCTGGAGCCAATCGATCCTAACAAAGACTACTCTGCAGGTATTGACCGCGGAGACGGTCAGTTGATATGGAACTGGTACGACGACATCAATAATGTTCGTATCGCCAATCCCGGTGCCGCACTGCCTCGTATGTCTATGGGCGACCCCAACGACAACGACCGATGGAGTGATCGTTACATTGAAGATGGAAGTTACATCCGTTTGAAGAACATCGCTTTGGGCTATACATTCCCCAAGAAATTAGTTCGCAAACTCTCGTTGGAGACGCTCCGTGTCAATGTCAATATCCAGAACTTGTTAACTATCACCGGATATGACGGATACGATCCTGAAGTAGGTACCAGCACCCAGTCAAGTTTCGTTGCAGGTCTTGACAATGGCCGCTATCCCTCGCCTACTACCTATTCATTTGGTATTAACGTAACATTCTAAACACTGAAGCATTATGAAATTCATTAATATAAGAACCATTGCACTCGTTGCGATTATCGGCTTCGGTCTTACCGCTTGTGAAGACTTCCTCGACAAGCCAACTATCGACAATTATAATGCAGACAACTACTATACCTCTGATACGGAATGTCTTTCTGGAACATCCTATTTGTATAGTTCGCCATGGAGTGATTTCACACGAAACTTTATCAATGTTGGCGAGGTGTTGTCTGGCAATTACTATCCTGGTACCAGCCCGTATCTGGATTTCTCGCTGAACGGTTCCGACTCCGAGTTAGGAGCCATGTCAAACTCCCTGTGGTCGGCAGTTGCTCACTGCAATACCGTATATAACTATATTAAGAAAAGTAACGGTCCTACTGAGGCAGGCAAGAATCAGACCATGGGTGAATGCCTGTTATGGAAGGCTGTGGCTTATTTCTTTTTGGAGCGCACCTTTGGTGAAATACCCATTATCCACGACAATAGTGCTGAACTAGAATCCGGTAGTTATTCCACTGCCGTTAAGGTCAAGAAGGCTGATGTCATGGAATATATCATCATGACGTTGGAGAAGGCCATAGAGATTCTACCTGAGACTCCCATGCAGGCTGGTCGTTTTGACAAGGCTGCTGCGGAAGGGCTCTTAGCCAAAGTCTATCTGACCAAGGCTGGTCTCAGCGGTACTATCAACACTGAAGATTTGAACAAGGCCGTTGAGTACGCTCGCCTGTGCCTGTCACACGCCAACCATTCACTGATGGCTAATTATGCTGACATTTTCCGTCTGGCCAACAATATCAATCCAGAGTGTCTGATCTCATGGCGCTGGAATGCCAGCAATAACCAGTGGACAGACCAGAGTTTCATGCAGAACGACTATGCCCCTAAAGGCATGGGCGATGATGACTGTTGGGGACAATGGAAAGGTATGAGTACAGACCTGCAGGAAGCCTTTGGCATCAAGATATTGGAACAGACGCCTAATGTATGGCTCAACCATCGTGATGCCCGTCTGAAGGCAACCATGATGCTTCCTGGTTTCAAGTATGAATATTTCTGGATGGACAAGGGTGGCTTCGACTTCTTACGTTTCGTTTATGACGATAACTATAACCCGTCTGTTGAAATTGAAAACGACAAGCCCCACCTCGTTTGTCCTACAGGTGCCTATCCCGTTAAACACATCTATGGCAACAATGCCGACCACACAGCAGGTATTGGCTATCCTGCAGCACGTATGGCCAACAGTTTGGCTACCCCACTTCTGCGCGTGGCCGATGTTATGCTGGTTCTGGCTGAAGCGAAAGTCATCCTTAGTAATCCCGGCAATCCTCAGACAGCCTCTACTACAGATGCTGAAGCACTCAATGCCATCAATGCTGTTCGCCAGCGTGCCGGTCTAACTGCTTTAACCAGTGTATCCTTTGATGATATTTGGAAAGAGCGTCGCCTGGAACTGGCCTTCGAGGGAGACCGCTGGTACGACTATGTACGTGTCAGTTACTATAATCCGCAGTTCTGTATCAATGATTTGAAGGCACAAAAACGTGATGTTATCGGAAACGGTACACTCAACGAAATTTATGAGAATTATTACAAGACCGGTGACTGGGTTGTTTCTGAGACAGCAAAATATCCGGAGAATACAACTGCTCCTCTTGTAGAACAACTCATGCGCGATGACCCAGACTCTGGCAAGAAGTATTTTGCCATACCGATGACAGAACGCGATGTGGTGTTTAACCCCAACCTCGCAGCAAGTGCAGAAGCACAACATGTTGATATCCGCGCTACTTACAGTTACTAAATTATTAAAGGTAAAAGACATGAATATTATTAAGCAATATAGTAAAGGATTGTTGTTGGCAGTTACTGCCATCAGCACCATGGCGTTGACCTCTTGTAAAGACGAGCCTGACAAGTTTGAGTCAACAGATGGGAAGCCCACTATCAAGTATATCCGCTGTATGTCATCTGAGATTCATAATTGGGATGATGAACCTGACACACAGTATACTGACGGGCAATTGGTGACTAGTGCAAGCCCTGGTAGCACGCTGGCTATCATCGGCGACAATATGCGTAGTGTTTACGAAATATGGTTCAATGACCTAAGAGCATCACTTAATCAAAGTACATTGACAGATAATGCTCTTTTCGTGACTATTCCCGGTAAAGTACCTGGAGAGGTTACTGACAAGATTTACTTCGTAACAACAAGTAAAGATACTGTCACTTATGATTTCAAGGTTGTCATTTCGGCACCTATCGTCAACTCCATAGCAAACGAATATGCTAAGGAAGGTTCTACTCAGACCCTAAAAGGTAATTACTTTATAGATGACCCAGGTACACCTTTAAGCATTTCTTTCCCAGCAGCAGACGGTTCTTTGATTCCTGCGGAGATTACAGCAATTGCCAAGGACTTCACCTCTGTTGACATTATTATTCCGGAAGGTGCTGTTTCCGGACCTATTGTTGCCACATCTGTCTATGGAACTTCAAAGAGTGCGTTCTGGTATAAAGATACCCGTGGTTTGCTTTTCGACTTCGACTCACCCAATGGTGTTTCCGATGTCGTTCTTGACATGCATGCCTGGAACGGACACAACAGTTCTCCAGAAGACGGAACAAGTCTTTCTGGCAAATATTGGCAGTTTGGTAATGGAACAACTACTTGTCCTGGAACGGCTGACAACGGATGGCCTGACGAGGGTCAGTATTCGTTTGCATACTGGCCAGGTAACTGGGAGGAGCCAGAGACCTTCAAGGTCTACCCACGCCTGTACGACTTAGTTGATATGAGCGACTGGGCAAATATGACCATGAAATTTGAGATGTGCATTCCTGCATCTAATCCCTGGACAGGTGGTGCCATGCAGATTGTCTTTGCTGGAACAGATAAGACCACGAACGGCCCTGGCGGTGTAGATGCCTACGGTAATACCATCCACGTACAGAGTAATGAGTATATGAACGATGCTTCTGTGCCCCGTGCACTCTATCGTCCCTGGACAGTTACAGGCAGTTATGACACTGGTGGTGAATGGATTACTGTTTCTCTTCCCTTGGCAGCATCTTTCATCTACAGTTACAATGGAGAACTCTGCCCAGCCTCTATGAGCAAAGAGTCGTTCGCCAGCATCTGGATGGCTGTCTATGGCGGTGGTATTGCTGGTACAGACTGTCAGACCATCATCAAGATTGACAACATCCGTATTGTTCCTAACAAATAATAAAGTATAAAAGGTATGAAAAAGATATATTATGTATTCGCTCTGTTTGTGATAGCCCTCGTAGGGCTATCCCTGACAGCATGCAGCGAGGATGACTATGATACCAATCCATACAACAAGTCAGGTGTCAACCTACTTGCATTTGGACCGTCACCTAACACACGTTCTGGCGAAGTTCGCATAACTGGTACAAATCTGAATAGCGTAGACAAGGTCGTCTTCTCTGGAGGCACCTTGGAAAGGGCAGGCAGAATTATCAACATTTCTGGTGCAGAAGTTGAAAGAGCAGCATTTACGTCATCAGATAATGAGAACATCTATGTGAACATCCCAGATGAGAGTGTCCCTGGAAAGATTCGTCTTGTTGTCGGCAAAGACACCGTCACATCAGAAGGGACTCTTTCCTTCAAGGAACCGATTACGGTCACATCAATAACTCCCACCACTGGACTGAATGCTGGAGACGAGATTACCATTAAAGGTGATTACGTATACAACATTGCAGAGGTTATCTTTGCTTCTGGTGTATCTGGTGCGCCTGTGGCTGCTGAAGACTTCACTTATGTCTCTCGTAAAGAGATCCGTCTTATCGTGCCTCTGGCTGCCGAACCAGGTACTATTATCTTTAACGATGGTGCAGATTGGGAAGAAGAGTTCAAGGCGCCTCTTGAGATTATTACAGCATCTGTGAGCAGCATCACAGAGAACACCGACTTCGGACAGCAGATACAGATTACAGGTATCAACCTGCATACTGTTGAGAGTGTTATCTTCCCAGGCGGTGTGTCATCTGACTTCACCATATCTGATGACCACAAGACAATAACAACGACTGTCCCGGCAGAGACCAAGTCAGGCCCCGTATCGTTACTGCTTTACTCTGGTGATGCTGTTGCAACAAAGGATATCAGCGTACCGACACTAAATGTTACCGAGGTGTCCAAGACAAAGGACATCAAGGTTGGCGACGTGATTACCCTGACTGGTGAGAACTTCGACCGTATCAAGAGTATAAGTCTGCCTGGTATCGGAGAATTCAATGACTACAAGGTGTCCGGCAACACCCTGACCTTCACCGTACCGGAGGACATGTCCGATGGTGCTATTGAAATCGTTCAGAATAGTTTTATTTCTGTATCATTTAGAGTATCTATGTATAGCGAGGCTCCAGAGACTGTCATCTGGGCGGGTAACTTTGTGATCGGCGAATGGAATGCTGGTTTGCAAGATCTGGCATGGGGTGGCTATAACTGGTCGACCGCCAAGGCAGGACAGGTGCTGACAGTTTACCTTACACCAGACATGTCTGCAGGATGGTCACAGATCCGTGTCGGTAACGGTTCATGGGCTGCACTGCCTGGTACTGCCGATGTGAATCCGCTGACCGCTGAGGACACCAAGTTCTCCGTAACCCTGACTCAAGCCATGATCGATGAGATGGTTGCCAATGGCGGTCTTGTCATCTGTGGTGCTTACTTCACTGTTACAAAGATTACGCTCTCCATCTTAGAGAACACCATCTGGAGTGGTTCATTCAAACTGGGAAGTTGGGAAGCAGGCTTGCAAGATCTCGCATGGGGCGGTTACGACTGGACCAAGGTGAAAGCAGGTACAACACTGAAGATATATTACGAGTATGATCCCGCTCCTGGTTACATCAACATCCGCTTTGGTAACGGTAGTTGGGTTGCTCTGCCCTCTACGCAGGGCTGGGGTCCTGATGGAAATGCCTCTCCCGACCCGTCAGAGACATCCATCAAGACAGTGCTCACTGATGCAGACATTGAACAACTTCGTAATGCTGGCGGTCTCGTCATCTGCGGTGCCGGTATTATCGTGAAGAAAATAGTCCTTTTGTAACGCTATTCCATCTCTATAACAGAAGAATGCCCATTTCCCGCTTGGGCATTCTTTTGTTATGTTAATTTAAGACTCAAAAATTTGGTGGTTAGAGAAACTTTTCATATCTTTGCACCTGAAGTATATCTAAACAATCAAAACAATTCGTAAAATGAAAAAAATCTATCAATTCCTGATGCTCACGGCATCAATTGCACTATTCAGTTGCGGAAGTAGCGGCAGTGACGATCCAGATCCAACACCGACACCGCCTCCAACGCCGACCCCAAGCATCAACATCATCCTACGCTCTCAATCTATCGCAGAAGGAGCAGAGGTAGATGCCAAGACAACGACTGTGCTCACCCTAGACTACAACACAACCGTCAAGGTGACAGGTACTGGTATCACGCTCAACGGTAAAGCAGTGACCGCAAAGAGTAACCCCACGACAATCATGTCTGTTGACATCCCACTCACACTGGAGGAAGGTACCAAATATACCCTTAAGGTAGAAAACGGCGCCATCGTATCAACAACAGACGCTACGGCCTCAGCACCGGAGTTCACCCTGAACTTCACCACCAAAGAAGCACCGAAGCCCATCGGTGAGAACGATGCCGTAGCCCTCACCAAGAAACTCGGATGGGGCTGGAACCTCGGTAACCATTTTGACTCAAGTACTGATGAAGACGATAAAACTGGCAGTTACTGGGACAATGCCACCCCGACTGCCACCCTCTACACCAACCTGAAGAATGCCGGTGTCAGCACCGTACGTATCTGCGTCACCTGGGGTAACTATCAGTCGCCTGCTTGGACCATCGATGCCAACTATATGGCAGAAGTCAAGCAAAACGTGGATTGGGCAGAGGCCGCTGGTCTGAACGTGATCCTGAATATGCACCACGACGAATACTGGCTCGACATCAAGGACGCTGCATTAAACAACATCATCAACGATGCCATAAAGAAACGTATTGTTACAACGTGGAAACAAATCGCCGAGACCTTCAAGGACAAGGGTGACTTCCTTTTCTTTGAGTCGTTCAACGAGGTACAGGACGGCAAATGGGGCTGGGGTGACAACCTCACTGACGGCGGTAAGCAGTACAAAGTACTTAACGAGTGGAACCAGTTGGTGGTGAGTACCATCCGTGCCACTGGCGGCAACAACGCCACCCGATGGATTGGTGTACCCGCTTATGCTTCAAGTCCGAAGTTTGCACTTGAAAATACCTTCGAGTTGCCTCAGGATGATGCCAACCGCATCATGGTGAGTGTTCATTTCTATGATCCTAACACCTTCACGCTGACACCAGATAATAGCGATGGCAAGAGCGAATGGGGTCATACTGCAGCAAAGGGCAAGTATCAAGAAGGTAGCAATGAGGAGCATGTCGTGGAGACCTTCCAGAAGTTGCAGGAGAAGTACATTGCCAACAATATCCCCGTCTATATCGGTGAGTATGGTTGCGTGATGCACAAGACAGACCGTTCAAACCTCTTCCGCAATTACTATTTAGAGTACGTCTGCCGCGCTGCGCACACCTATAACCTGCCGCTCTGTGTCTGGGACAACTTCGTGGTAGGAGGCGGAAATGAGCATCATAGTTATTTCAGTCACAACGACGGGACCTACACCAACGGTATGGGATCTCTTGTGCAGACCATGATCAAGGCTGCCACAAGCAATGACGAGACCTATACCTTAGAGAGTATCTACAATAACGCTCCGAAGTAATCTAGTATTGTCATAGAAGAAATTAAGACGGTCGTAAAAAAAATTACGGCCGTCTTAATTTTGATTAGTACTGTCGTAGCAAAAATTCCTCGTGCTGGGACACATATTTCTTTCCGTTTTGAATATAAACGCCCTTCTCGGGTTTGTGGTTTAACCGACGACCTGTGAGATCGTATATCCTGCCGTCAGACGACACATTCTGTTTCACCTCACTGATACCAGTAACAACGGTGATATCATCCATAGTACAACCCCATGAGACAGTGGGACTACACCATACATCCTCACTGCTTCTCGTCCTGAGTTTCACATTCTTAACTCTCACCTGACCGCTGTTCTGCTTACACTGCAGGGTTATGGCTGTGATGGTACCCATATTTTCAGCGAACGTCAATGTGCTTTCGACAGAAGTAATATTCCGGGTATAACCATTAGCGTATTTTGAACAATAAACCTTCCACTGTAACAGTCCAGAAGCAGGAGCCTCTTCAAGTTCCAAAATCATGCTGGTATAGTCTTGTGACGTGAAACTGCTGCCATTATAAAGATTCAACTCTGCCCATTGCCGACTAAAGTCGACGGTACAAGAGATGCTGTAATCTTTGGCATCTGGCAGTACAGGATTGAAATTGCTGCCGTGATAGGCCTGAAGGATGGTCTTTGCCAGGTCTGGTTGCGAGAAAGCAGGGAAGAAACGTGCCATTCCGTCAGTAAGACCCATCCAGTAGAAGGTGGCAATATTGTTCTCTTTGCACTTCTGTACGAGATATTCACAGAACTGAAACATCAACTCACGGCGCGCATCATAGTCGGTAACATTAGCATCAACATTACTTGTTCCCCATTCGCCGAGGATAACCGGTCCGCCTTTGCTGACAAGATGGGTTTCCCATGCATTGATCATCTCGTCGATTTCACTCTTAATGCTGGCAATCGTACGGTCCTTATTACCATCCACCAAAGATGGATAGGCATGTACCTGAAAGATGATGCGACCTTCACCTGCGGCATCAGTAGGGTATTTCATCTCCTTGAGAGGATCCTTCAAATGCTGACTCCAGTTGCCGCCACCACTACAACTTCCATACGTATTGACAATCAGGTTACGCTGGGCATTATTACCACCAGTGGCTCTCACTGTCGATACAAAACTCTGGGCATAACTATTGATGGCATTGTAAGCCGACTTGGCGACAGATTCATTATATTGCCCCGAAGCAGCAAACGATGCAAAACACCAGGAACTAAGTTTGTCAAGCATCTCATTATAACTCTCAAAGAGCAGATGCTGGTCGTAATCCTTGAATTCCTCGGCAATCTGACGCCAGAGATACTCATAGCGATCCTTGTTCTGTACGTAATTGGCCTCATCGGCCTTAATCCACGACTTGTGATTATCGCTATCAGCACCCGTGTCATGATGTACATTAATGATACAATACATGCCTTGGTGGATCACATAGTCAACGACTTCATGAACACGCGCCATCCATGCTTCATCCACCTTTCCCTCCTTGTCCATGTGGTTATACCAAGTCACTGGTACGCGGATGGCCCCAAAGCCGGCATCCTTCATCATCTTCAACAACTCAGGCTTTGTGACAGATTGTCCCCAACAGGTTTCCGACTCAAGGCCCTGTTGTCCCCAGTACGCCTCATTCATGAAGTCTGTTACCGTTTGGTTGTTGGCCTCAAGTGTATTACCCATATTCCAACCCAGTCCCATATTCTTCACAGCCTCCGTAGCCGTCTCGAAATCAGTTGCCTCTACATGGAGAGTGACCATAAGAAGCACACCAATAATTGCATTAAATTGTTTTCTCATATGATATGTCATCTATCGCAAGGAAAAAGATTTGGTGACGGGACCTTTGTAGGTATTAATCGTAAAACAGACGGAGTCGGCCTCGATCTGTGAGGTCAGGATACTGGCATAGACCTGAGAAGAGTAATATTCTGGAAGACCTGCCTGATCGTGATAGAGTCGGAGATAGCAGGTGCGGCTGGCATCCGGATGCGTCATGATGGTGTCCTGAACGACATGGAGTGTTTGAGTAGCCTCATCATCGTCTGTCGTACCCGTCATCAGGTAGAGACTCAGATTCAAATACTTACCCGTTTTGCTCAGCCAGGCACTCTCAAACTTCACGGGGTCGGTCTTCATTTCCTTGTCTAATTCTGATATAGGTGTAATTTTAGGACACGGCACCTGACCAATGGAAATGGGTTCAAAGACTTCTTGGCCTTTCTCATCGCGTACCTTATTATAATATAAGATACAACGATAGACGGAATCGGGGGTGACCACCAGTTTGGCCGTAAAAGGTCTGGAGGCCGGCAACTGTTCCCCCTCATCGGTAGTAATCTGGTCAATCTGTTTCTCTGTATTGGCCCGTGCCTCCACAAAGTCTGCCCGCATCAGGGAGTATTTGCCTTCCCCCTTCTCGTAGGCATCCTGCGTACATCCTGCGAGAAAGAGGTAAGAAGTGAGAGGTAAGAGGTAAGAGATTACCTTTACAACCACCAAACTCGCTATATTATTTCTCTGCTTTACAAACATTTCTCTTACCTCTCACCTCTTACTACTTACTTCTTTATTAATCACCGGATTGGCATACATCGTAAGGATACGCTCGCGGAGGAATGACTCGTCCTTGTCGGGGAGTTGTATCTTGGCGAGTTGACCAGAGAGATACTGTTCAAAGTGCTGTTTGTCAGCAGCAGTATAATGAGTAGCATAATCCGTATGGCCATTGAGTTCATCAAGGGCAATATAGTTGCAGGGGAAGAGTTCGTAGCCACGGTGGATTTCCTTGTCCATCCGCTCGGCCACAGTCTTGTAGTACTCTGTCTTGGGCAACTCGTCCAGTTCGCTAAGCCAGGTATTGATGGGCGCAGCGGCGCGATAGACCACCCTGCCCTTATAGCCCAGGATACCCGTCTTCATATTGTCAAGGTCGTCCTGACGTGACTTCTTGAAAGCGGGATTATCACGTTTCTGCTGGAACTCCTGCGCCTTGAGGTAGTCGCAGGGGTCATACTCATAACTGATGGTCAGCGGCACGATATTCAGTTCCTTCAGGTCACCACCCATCGCCAGCATCTTCAGCACAGCATCCTGTGTCCGGTCGTCGGAATCTTTCGCCCTACCCTCACGCTGGGCAATCCAAATGTTTTCTTTCTTCTGCGTCACCGCATAGTGAATGTATCGGCTCATGAGTTGCGAGGCGGCCAATGTCTCACGGAGTGAGAGGCCACGCCGCACGGTAAAGGCCTTGTTCATACGCACCAGACGCTTGATCCAAGGATAGATGAGCAGATTGTCGCCAATACCTATCTCGACGGTCGTAGGATAGCCGGCGTTCACCAGTTTCACGTCGAGAAAGGCGGAGTCGAGTACGATATCACGGTGATTGCTGACGAAAGTGAAACGGGATTCGTAATCCCTCAACTTGACATCGTCAAAGGAGCAGCCATCGGTATGCTTGCGGATGATGTAGTTGACGACAGGTTTCATAAACCGCTTCTGGAAGTCGAGCGGTGTCTTGACACCCGTGAAAGCGAGATGCAGCAGTCCGTTGCGCACAGACTTCGGCAACCAAGGGGCAAAGCCTTTCAGCACAACCTGAAACTGGCGGTCGTTCAACAGGTCTTCAAAGGCCTGTTTCATCTCTTCCGGCTCGTACGGCCTTATCTCGTCAAACTCACTCATATAAACTGGTTCTCAACAATCTCCGTCAGCACCTCCGTCATAGAGAGACCTGCGGCCTTCACCTGCTGCGGAATGAAACTGGTAGCAGTCATTCCTGGTGTGGTGTTCACCTCCAGCATGGAAATCTTCCCTTCCTTCGATACGATGTAGTCGATACGTATGATACCATTGCAATGTAGGATATCATATATATGACTGGTTATCTTACGCACACGGTCGGCAATATCCTCCGGAATACGGGCTGGAGTTATCTCCTGCACCTGCCCATTATACTTCGCGTCATAATCGAAGAACTCATTGCTTGTCACTACTTCGGTAATAGGGAACAAGACCGTCTTATCGTGCGTCTTATAGATACCCTGAGTAATCTCAGTGCCTTCAAGGTAACTCTCGACCATAATCTCCGGACTCTCCATCATTGCCTTGCGGATGGCGGGAGCCAACTGGTCTTTATTCTTCACTTTCGATACGCCAAACGACGAACCATCAGCAGCAGGCTTCACAAAGCAAGGCATGCCGATGCGTTCTTCTATTTCATCGTCACTCACCAACTCCTCATAGCCCTTGCGGATCAACAGTGAATCGGCCACGCTCACACCATAACCACGTAGATACTGATTCAGCACGAACTTGTCAAAGGTCATAGCCTCCACCAACACACCACTCGTTGAATAGGGTAAATCTATGAGGTCGAAATACCCCTGCAACAGACCGTTCTCACCTGGCGTACCATGGATGGTGATATAGGCGTAGTCGAAGAGATGGGCCTTGCCATCTTCGATAAACGAAAAGTCATTGCGGTCTATTTTGGCCGTTGTACCGTCGGGCAGTTCCACATGCCAGTCCTGTCCTTTGATATCCACGATATAAACATTGTAACGCTCCTTGTCGAAGAAGGAGTAGAGTCCTTGTGCTGAACGCAGTGACACGTCGTGTTCCGATGAGTCGCCACCACAGACGATGGCAATTGTTCTTTTTAAGTTCTGCATTGTATCTTTTACTTTTTTCTTTTTTATTCTTTTATCTTTATATATTTTCTCCACTTTTCGATGAGTGCCGCCATATCCTCCGGCCACTCCGATGAAAAATCCATCTGCTTTCCTGTTGTCGGATGAACGAAGCCCAAGGTCTTGGCATGCAACACCTGACGGGGACAGAGTTTAAAGCAGTTCTGGATAAAAGCCTTATAACTGGCCGTGCGCTCTCCGCGACGAATCTCACAGCCTCCATAGCGTTCATCACAGAACAGCGGGTGTCCGATGTGCTTCATGTGCGCCCTGATCTGATGGGTTCGGCCTGTTTCCAGTATACATTCTACCAGTGTCACGTAGCCATAGCGCTCCAACACCTTATAGTGGGTCACGGCAGGCTTGCCAACCTCGGAGTCTGGCGGAAAGACTTCCATCCGCAGACGATCCTTCGGGTCACGCCCGATGTTGCCTTCTATCCGTCCCTCGTCTTCCACAAAGTTACCCCACACCAAGGCATTGTAACTGCGGTGGGTGGTCTTGTTGAAGAACTGCTTTCCTAAGGAAGTCTTCGCATCCGGGGTCTTAGCCACCACCAGCAGACCACTGGTATCCTTATCGATACGGTGTACCAATCCTACCTCGGGATCATTCGGGTCGTACGACGCGAGATCCTTCAGATGCCAGGCGATGGCATTCACCAACGTACCGCTGAAGTTGCCACAGCCTGGATGGACCACCATCCCCGCAGGCTTGTTGATGACCATCAGGTCATCGTCCTCAAAGACCACTTCCAGAGGGATTTCCTCCGGCCCTATCGTTGTATCATAGTGCGGACGGTCGAGCATCAGGGTGACGATGTCTCCTGCACGTACCTTATAATTACTCTTTACAGGCGTCCCGTTCACATGAATGAAACCCGCCTCGGCGGCTTTTTGGATACGGTTTCGGCTGGAGTGAGGCTGGTGTTCAGACAGAAACTTATCGATGCGGACGGGTTCTTGGCCTTTGTCGACCTCTATGCGGAAGTGCTCGTATAACTGTCCATCATCGGCAGATTCACCAATGTCGAGCAGGCCCTCCTCCTCAAATTCAAAGTCCCCCACCATCTCTTTCACCTTCTCACCTTTTTAGGGCTCCGTGACTTCCTCAAACTCGTCCGTCTCGGCTGCGCTCTCGTCGTTTAGGAACTGCTGGTAACCCGGTTCCACATAGTCGAAGTCCTCATCCTCACTGTCGTACATGCCACTACCGATCATCAGCGTCAAGGGAGAGTCGATAGACACCATGTCGCCTGTCGACACCCGACGGCCACGACTGACAATGCCATACACCCAGTCTTTCTCACCCGGCACATATTTCGGCGGGAGAAGTTTAAAGCCGATGGCCATCAGTTTGGCCTCTGCTTCACGGAAACTACTATTGTCCACCACATCGGGAATGGCGAATGAAGGCGACGAAGGAGAGTTCACCGTCACATAGATGGTGTGTCCTTCCTTCACTGTGGTTCCCTCACCTGGACTCTGGGCCAAGATGCAGTTGGCTGGCAAGCGCTTGTTGTAGCCAGAGTCTGACACCATGATGTTCAGTCCTCTCTCTTCCGCCAGTGTGATGGCATTCGCATAGACCATCCCCTCCACCTTCGGCACCACGATACCCTGCCCATGATGGGTGTACCACTCCAGTCCGTATTTCACTCCTAAGCATAGCAGGACTATCACCAGTGCCATCGCCAGTAAGTTGCCTAGCAGATAGACACTCACAAACTTTCCGAAGAACTCCTTTGTTTTCATCTTCTTGTAATTTGATGGCAAAGGTACAAAAAAAACAGAAAGAAGCAAAGAATATTCTCTACTTCTTTCTATTTTTACTCATTTTTCTACGAAATCGGAAGAATTACTTTCCGTGATTCTCGTCAGAAACCGTCAACTTCTTACGTCCTTTGGCACGACGTGAAGCCAAAACGCGGCGGCCGTTCTTCGTGGCCATTCTCTCACGGAAGCCGTGCTTATTCACGCGACGGCGATTGTGGGGCTGAAATGTTCTTTTCATTGCTTCTTACTTATTTATTTGTTATATTTTCACTGATTTGGGCTGCAAAAGTACTCATTTCTTTTGAATTACGCAAGAAATATGTGAGTTTTTTTGGTTTTTCGCTCAATTTGCACTAATTTTGCAGCCGAAAATGACATAAAAGTTATATTTTTAGGTATATGATTAATTCACAAGACATTAAAAAAGGCACTGCCATCCGTATGGACGGTGGCATCTGGGTGTGCATCGATTTCCAGCACAGAAAGCCAGGTAAGGGTAACACCATCATGATCATCAAAGTAAAGAATGTTTCCGACGGTCGCGTTCTGGAGCGCCGCTTCAACATCGGTGAGAAACTCGAAGACGTGGTCATCGAGCGTCGTCCCTACCAGTATCTCTATGAAGACCAGAGCGGACGTATCTTCATGAACCAGGAGACTTTCGAGCAGATTCCCATCGACAATGAACTCGTGATCGGTCATGAGTACATGAAGGAGAGCGATATCGTGGAGGTGGTTTCTGACACTACCGACGGTACCATCCTCTATGCTGAGATGCCCGTGAAGACCGTGCTCCGCGTGACGCATTCTGAGCCTGGTGTGAAGGGCGACACCGCCACCAACACCCTGAAGCCCGCCACTTTGGAGACTGGCGTAGAGGTACGCGTTCCCCTGTTCATCAATGAGGGCGACCTTATTCAGGTGGACACCCGTGACGGCAGTTATCTGCAGCGCGTGAAGGAATAATGAAGTTTTCCATTATCGTTCCCGTCTTCAATCGTCCCGACGAAGTGGACGAGTTACTCGAAAGCCTATCTAATCAGACACAAAAGGATTTCGAGGTCATCATCGTGGAAGACGGCTCGGTAAAGACCTGCAAGGATGTTTGCGACAAATACGCAGACATCCTTGCTTTGCATTATTACGCCAAGGAGAACAGCGGCCCAGGCCAGAGCCGTAACTATGGTGCCGAGCGCGCCAACGGCGAGTGGCTCATCATCCTCGACTCCGACGTCGTCCTACCAAAAGGCTATTTGGAGGCTGTTGATTTTGGTATTAACCAACACCCATCACCCAACACCCACCACCCTCTCGCTGCCTTCGGTGGCCCCGATGCATCCCACCCCTCCTTCACCCCCGTGCAGAAGGCCATCTCCTACTCCATGACCTCCTTCTTCACCACTGGCGGTATCCGAGGCGGAAAGGCCAAACTCGATAAGTTCTACCCCCGTTCCTTCAATATGGGCATCCGTCGTGATGTCTATCTCCAACTGGGCGGTTTTTCCAAGATGCGCTTCGGTGAGGACATCGACTTCTCCTACCGTATTGTAGAGGCAGGCCATAAGACCCGGCTCTTCCCAGAGGCATGGGTATGGCACAAGCGGCGCACGGATTTCCGAAAGTTCTTCCGTCAGGTCTATAACAGTGGCATTGCCCGCATCAACCTGACGAAGCGTCATCCCGGCACGCTAAAACTCGTGCATCTGTTGCCGACGGTATTCACTCTTGGCGTTATCGGTTGCCTGATGCTCTTTGGACTGGGTGCAGCCTTGTACTGCTATGGTGAGTGGCTTGACGCCTACAATCTGCGACCCACTGACAATATGCATCAAGGCGTGGGCTTCGTCTTCTGCATCCTGGCCCTGCTGCCCCTCCTACTCTATAGCGGCATCATCTTCATCGATTCCACTATCCGCAACCGCAGTCTCTGGGTGGGTCTGCTCAGCATCCCTGCCGCCTTCGTCCAACTGACAGGTTACGGTCTTGGCTTTATCGAAGCATGGCTGAAACGGTGTATTCTCAAACAAGACGAATTCACAGCATTCGAACGAACGTTCTACAAATAGTTATTCATCAAACTTTAAATCACTATGGAGAAACTCAACATCAATCAATGGGCAGAGGAAGACCGCCCAAGAGAGAAAATGATGGCACTCGGGGCAGAAGCACTGAGCAATGCCGAGTTGCTGGCCATCCTCATCGGTTCCGGCTCTACCAAGGAGAGCGCCGTCGACCTGATGAAACGGGTACTCAACGACTGCCACAACAGCCTCAACACCCTCGGCAAGAAGACTATCCGAGACCTCTGCACCTATAACGGCATCGGTGAGGCAAAAGCCATCACCATCCTCGCTGCCTGCGAACTCGGAAAGCGTCGCCAGCAGGAAAGTCCAGAGGAACGGCCAAAACTGAACACCGCCACCAAGATCTACAACGAGATGCACCCGCAGATGCAGGATCTCGACGTGGAGGAGTTCTGGGTGCTGCTACTCAACCAGGACCACCGCCTCATCAAGAAAGTACGCATTTCCCGCGGTGGCATCTCGGAAACCGCCGTCGATATCCGTGTCATTATGAAAGAGGCAGTACTACACAATGCCACCATCCTCGCTGTCTGCCACAACCACCCTTCAGGCAAACTCACCCCCAGCAAAGCCGACGATGACCTGACCCGAAACATCAAGCACGCCTGCGAACTGATGCGCATCTTCTTCATGGATCACGTCATCATCACCGACGGCCAGTACTACTCCTACCACGAGTTAGGTAAATGCTGAAATAAAGAACAGACTGAAAAGTACAGTGAATCATTTTGAAGATGGGATGATTTGCCTGGATTATTGAACAAGTCATTTTTGCGTTCCGATGGTAGGAGTGAGTTTCGTGTGATCACGTTTCTGAAGTTGAAAAATCAGCCTAAAAACTGGGATACGTTTATGCACATCGTGCAAAATCTTCCTCCAAACCTGAGGCACGTTTATGCACCCCGTGCAAAATCTTCCCCCAAACCTGAGGCACGTTTATGCACCCCATGCAAAAGTCTCCCCCAAATCTGGGGCATGTTTATGCACCCCGTGCAAAATCTTCCCCAAAATCTGAGGCACGTTTATGCACCCCATGCAAAAGTCTCCCCCAAATCTGGGGCATGTTTATGCACCCCGTGCAAAACCCTCCCCCGAATCTGAGGCACGTTTTTGCACCCCATGCATATTTTTCCACCAGATTCAAGGGACACTTTTTTGTTTTTTTATTTGGTTTTCTTCTCACTTATTTGTACCTTTGCCAACTGAAAAAGAAAAGAACGAATGACGCAAGAAGAAAAGACACTGCTTGAAGAACGGATTGTGGATGTGTTGAAGACCGTCTATGATCCGGAGATTCCCGTCAACATCTATGACTTGGGAATGATCTACAAGATTGACGTGCAGGAGGACAGCACGGTGGAATTGGAAATGACATTTACTGCACCGAACTGTCCTGCTGCGGACTATATATTAGAAGATGTACGCACGAAGGTGGAGAGTGTCGAGGGTATCAAGGGGGCTAATGTCAACCTCGTCTTCGAGCCTGCATGGGACCAGAGTATGATGAGTGAGGAAGCAAGGGTCGAACTGGGGTTCGACTAAAGGTAAAAAAGTGAAAAGGTGAAAAAATGAAACCGATATATTTCTTGTCTGATGCCCATCTTGGGTCGCTGGCCATCCCGCATCAGAGGATGCAGGAACGACGGCTTGTGCGCTTCCTTGACTCGATTAAGGAGAAGGCCGCTGCTGTCTATCTGCTCGGCGATATGTTCGACTTCTGGTACGAATACAAATACGTGGTGCCGAAGGGCTTTACCCGTTTCTTAGGAAAGATTTCGGAACTGACAGACATGGGCGTAGAGGTGCATTTCTTCACGGGCAACCACGACATCTGGGCCTACGAGTATCTGGAAAAGGAGTGTGGCGTCATCCTGCACAAGCAGCCCGAGACGACGGAAATCTACGGCAAGATCTTTTTCCTGGCCCACGGTGACGGACTCGGCGATCCCAACAAGAACTTCAAGTTGATCAAGAGCATCTTTCACAACAAGACCTGTCAGTGGGCTTTTTCCGCCCTGCATCCCCGTTGGGGCATGTGGTTCGGCCTGAACTGGGCCAAACACTCCCGCCTGAAACGTCCCAACAACGAGGAGCCTCCCTATATGGGTGAGAGTCGTGAACATCTGGTGCTCTACACAAAGAAATATATCCAGTATCACTCCAACGTGGACTATTTCATCTATGGGCACCGTCATATTGAGGTAGATTTGCAATTGACCAAAAAGGCCCGGATGATCATCCTCGGCGACTGGATCACCCAGTTTTCCTACGTGGTCTATGATGGTGAACATCTGCTGATGTCGCAATACATTGAGGGCGAAAGCAAACCGTAGAAAAGGTGAAAAAGTGAAAAAGAGAAAAGGTAAAAACTAAACTATATGAGCAAGAAGATTGTAACTTTCGGAGAGTTGTTGCTCCGATTCTCGAAGCCCGACCACCTGCGACTGACGCAGGGGGATATGTTCACCAGCAAGTATGGTGGCAGCGAGGCGAATGTGGCTGTTTCATTAGCGTCGCAGGGCGAGAATGTGACCTATATCACCCGTTTGCCGGACACCCCTGTGGGTCATGCCGGTGCCATGAACCTGGCGCAACTCGGTGTGGACACGAGTCATGTGCTCTATGGCGGACAGCGCATCGGCACCTATTACTTCGAGCCACCCGCAGGCATGCGAGCCGCCAAGGTGATCTACGACCGCAGTGGTTCAGCCTACTATGACTTGAAGCCAGGCATGATTCCCTGGCGGGAAATATTAAAAGACTGTGCTTATTTCTGCGTGTCGGGCATTACTGCCGCCATCTCCCAACAGGCTGCTGCCGCTACCTTCGAGGCACTTGACATTGCCGACGAACTGGGTGTCACCGTCTGCTTCGACATCAACTACCGCAAAAACCTGTGGAAATATGAGGGGGCCACTCCTCGGGAGACGCTGAGCAAGATGCTCTCCCGTTGCGACATGATGTTTGGCGATGCCATCGAGTTCGACTGGCTCTCACAGCACCCCCAGCCTCCTTTCACCGCCACCGACTCCAACTTCGAGATGCAGATGAAGGAATATGGCGAGTGGTTCGATGAACTGCACGCCCAGTATCCCCGTCTGAAACACTGGATGATGGGTATGCGCAATATCGTATCGTCGAGTCACCACACCTTGACAGCCCTGCTCTGGACGGAAGGAAAACTGTTACAGGCTCCTATCGTTGACATCCCCGACGTGGTGGATCCTGTAGGTGTGGGTGATGCCTTTATGGGTGGCTGGCTCCATGCCGTCAGTCTCTTCCCCAACGACAGACAGCAGCAACTGAACTACTCACTCGCTGCTGCTGCCCTGAAAAACACCATTCCTGGCGACTTCAACCTGTCGTCGGAAGAGGAAATCATGGATGTGATGAAGGGGCGTCACAATGCGACGACCCTCTACAAGACAATAGCATGAGGGTGTGTCAGTTTGACACACCCTCTTCTTGGTTAAAATGTATTAGTACAATGGTCCATGCCCCGTGCAACTCGTGGTCGTGATGGCCGTCAGGAAGGCTGTGAGCGCGGCTACTAACACCTTCACCGCTATCTCAATAAAGCGATTGTTCTTCATCACTCTTCACCTTTTCACTTTTTCACCTTTAGGCTTACTGGTCTCCGCCTCCGGCGTTTTCATCATCGCCGCTGTTGTCATCACCGCCATCGGTGTTGACTG
>JAGCRH010000073.1 GCA_017964785.1 Prevotella sp. | reverse complement strand
TATATGATGTATTGGCTCGCCCTGTCGGAGGATAGTTACAGGAGTTATCTCAGCAATTTGGCAAAAGCCGAGCAGGATCGTCAGGAATTAGAGGCCCGTACCGTCGATAAGGTACAGCCCGGTGAGCAGCAGCCCGAGACAGACCATAAGATGGAAACCGACCAGTCGCAGGTGGGTAATTCCAACGATGTCTTCTACCGTGATGCCAGAGACGGGCACTATTTCAGTTACCTGATGCAGACGGGTGGACAGACCGACTTGGACCTGCGTCTGAAATACTGGGGCGTAGGCGAATGGAAGACCCACGAGTTTGATATCTTCGTCGACGATGTGCTGGTGAAGGAAGTGAACAATACAGGTAAGTACCGTATCTCTGAATTCAAGTACGAGACCTATCCCATACCTGCCGAACTGTTGAAAGACAAACAGCAGGTCCGTGTGAAATTCGTTGCCAAGCCCGGCAAACAGATCGGCGAGATCTACGAAGTCCGTCTGGTGAAACATTCAGAATCGAATCTTAAAAATTGGATTAATAAAGTTGAAAAGGTGGTATATTGAAGAATTGAAAAGTTGAAGTATTAAATCGAAAATCGAAAATAAGTAAATTGTAAATGAAAAGGATTCTCTTATTAGGTTCTGCCCTCTTGGCAGTCTCGTTGGGCATCTCCGCCCAGAAGGCCATGAAAGCCCCCGCTGGCGGCAAGGCCATTAGTGACGAATTGATCGGCATCTTCTTCGAGGACATCAGCAGCAGTGCTGATGGCGGCCTCTATGCCGAGTTAGTACAGAACGGCTCTTTTGAGTACAGTCCCGCTGAGCGTGACGGCTGGGGCCCAGGCACTGCTTGGAAGCAGGTTCGCCCAGGTCACTCGCTGGGAACGATGTTTGTGCGTATGGACAATCCCCTGAACGCCAACAATCCCACCTACATGCGTCTGCACACAGAGCGTGCCAAGGAGTATTATGACTATCGCGGCTGGACGGGTTACGGTATCCAGAACGATGGTTTCGACGGTATCAGCGTGAAGGCTGGCGAGAAATACGACTTCTCCGTCTTCCTGCGCAACATCGGTGGTGCTAAGAAGGTACGTGTGGCGTTGGTAGCACAGCCACAGGGCAGAGGCTTCGGCTTTGGTCCCAGAGACCCGAAACTGCTGGCAGAGGCCAGGTTCGACGTCAGCAACCAGTCTTGGAAGAAATACGAGGCAGTGCTGACACCCGACTCTACCTGTCAGAATGCATCCCTGCAAATCCTCGTGCTCACCACAGGCGACCTCGATATCGATATGGTATCACTCATGCCACAGGACACTTACAAGGGTCACGGCCTGCGTAAGGATCTGGCTCAGGCTCTTGCTGATTTGCAGCCGAAGTTCATGCGCTTCCCTGGCGGATGCGTGGTGCATGGCGGTGGCGACGGCTTCTGGGATACTTACCGTTGGAAGACCACCATTGGTCCGAAGGAGCAGCGCAAGGGTATCAAGAACACTTGGGGCTACCATCAGAGCATGGGCTTGGGCTACTTCGAGTATTTCCAGTTCTGTGAGGATGTAGGTATGCAGCCGCTGCCGATCCTGCCCTGCGGTGTCAGTTGTCAGGGTACCAACGGTGGTTGGGGCATGCGTGACCAGGCTCAGGATGTGGTGCCTATGAGTGAGATGGACGAATGGGTGGCTGAGGCTATCGACCTGATTGAGTGGGCCAATGGCGACCCCGCTACCAACAAATGGGCCAAGATGCGTGCTGACGCAGGTCATCCGAAGCCATTTGGCCTGAAGTATCTCGGATTGGGTAACGAGGAGCGTATCTCTCCCGAATTCATCGAGAGATTCAAGTATATCTACGAGCGTGTGACGAAGGCTCATCCAGAGATTGTCATCGTGGGTACGGCTGGCCCTGGCTCACATCCTGGCAATCGCGACTTGGAGGCTGGTTGGAAACTGGCTGACGAGATTGGTATGCCGATTATCGACGAGCACTACTATGAGCCCAACTCTTATTTCCTCAGCAAGCGCCAGTACGATGCTTATCCCCGTGACCGTAAGACGAAGGTCTATCTGGGCGAGTATGCCGCCAAGGACAAGAAACTCATCGACGCCCTTGCAGAAGGTCTCTATCTGCTCCATGTGGAGCGCAACGGCGATGTGGTCTGCATGACATCCTATGCGCCTCTCTTTGCCAAGAAGGGCACCAACAACTGGAACCCTGACCTGATCTATTTCGACAATGAGCGTCCTTACCTCACTTGCAGTTACTATGTGCAGCAGATGTTCGGACAGAGTGCAGGTCAGTACTACTATGGCGACTGCGTGCGCTTCGAGGGCGATGCAGCAGGTGTGCAGCAGCCGCAGGTCGATGTGCACTACGGCCAGTCGGTGGTGCTGAATGTCAAGACCCGCCAACTCTTCGTGAAGTTGGTCAACGCCAGTGCCGATGCCAAGAAGGCCAACATCAACCTCAGCCGCTTCGGTTTGAAGAAGGTGGGTACCAAGACCACCCTCACTGGCAATGCCCAGGATGAGAACAACTACGATGCCCAGCCCATCGCTCCCAAGACCGAGCAGATCAAGGCCCAGAAGAAGTTCACCCTCGACCTCGCCCCCTACACGATGATCATGTTGCAGTATCAGTTGTAAATCCTATTATATATAATAAGGTACAGGAAGGAGCTAGATGTGATTCTGGCTCCTTTTTTATTCCACTTTCCCACGTCAAGAGAATTATCTCGCCAAAATTATGCTAATAACATAATTTTATTTGCATAATTCAATTATTCTTATTATCTTTCCTCTATAGACGAAAGCGAATTGTTCGAATTTTTCACAGCATTTCCCTTGTGCCCTCTTTTCGGAGAATTGGAGCCTATTAATGAAAAAACTTGCTACTATTAATGCTCACAATTGTGGGAATTAATACTTGCCAAAAGGGGATATGTGGGGGTGGGTATTTGACGATAAGGGAATAAAGCACAATGAGGTCTGGAACCGCTGTGCATGTTCTGTCATTATTTCTTCTTATCCTCTAAGAAGCGGCGCTTCTTGGCACTCATGGGACGAGCCTCCTTGGCGGCCTTGATGGCGGCCCGACGGGCATTCTCTGCCTTGCGGATCTTCGCTGCTGCCTGACTGGCACGCCGCTTGGCGTCACGGGCACGGGCTATCTCCTTGCGTTTTTCCTTCTTTTCTGCGCGAATGGCTTCCTTCGCAGCGTCGCGAGCCTCTATCTCCGCCTTCCGCTTGGCAATCTTTTCCTGCTCCCGGGCCAGTACGTGCGACTGATACTCTGGGTTCGACAGTATCTCCTTGCGGAAGGGTGTGGCCAGCATGTTCAGAGCCAGTTCGATGTTGGTCATGTTGTCACGTAGGCTCTCCTTCTTCAGACCCTTATACCGTTTATACTCTCTGGTGGTCTTGCCGCTCCAGCCTTTGGTGATAATATCCGTGAGCGATGCATACTGCTGACCCTTCTCAATTCCAGCACGATCCCACTCGTCGGAGAGTTCCTTGCGTACCTCGATACTCTTCAGGCGCTGGTTAATCCAACGGTCAGAGTAGCCCAGCCTACGATAGTCCTCGTATGCTTGTTCAAAGTTGAGTTCAGGATCCTGCATTTGTTCGACGCGTTTGGACGCTACGTTTGCCATCCACCGCTTGAAAGGCTCTGCCTTAGGTGATGGTATCGACTGGATAAGGCGGAAAAGTTGCTCAAAGTCGGCGACATCTGTCTTATACTTCTTTCCATCTTTTGGAGATACCATTTTCAGTTGGTTACAATTTGTAACCGACTCATTCCCTTCCTTTACAAGTCTGAATTTCAGAACCTTCCAATAATTCTTGGCATGGTCATAATCGGGCTGATCTGTTAAAACACCGCACACATCCACTATGGAGAAGTACCATTTCTGCTGCTCCTCATCCCAGACAGTTCGCACCTTCCTGTCTTCAAACAGTTGTATCAAATGTTTCTTCGTCATAACAACATCTTTACTGTATGCAAAAGTACATAAAAAAAACAAATCCGCAAACAATTACGGATAAAAAATTGCGAAATTGGAAAAAAGGAAGAACCACCCGCAGCACTGAGGCTGCGTGGTGGTTCTGAAAGGCTGACTATTAGTTTTTTAATATTCTTTGTTCAATCTTATTTGTTGTTCCTATGGCGAGCCTCGATTTCCTGGCTCATCTCATCAAGTCTCTCATCGGTAAGAGGATACTTGTAGATCAGGTAGCCCACGACAAGAAGAAGGAGGGCAGGAATGACGGTGGTGAACATCAGAATGGCATTCTGCGCAATCTCGGAGTAATTGGCCAACTTGACATAATAAGCATTTACTGGGGCGCTGATAAAGGAGGCCAGGAATACCACGACAAAGATGCCAAGCACGAGTTGCAGACACTTATTGGCCTTGAACTCTTGCCACATCTCACCGTAAGTAACAGGCTTTTCCGGAGTTGTGGTGATATTTTCCTTGCTGCCCATGAAGCAAAGCATCAGGAGCACGAAACCAACGAGGGCAAACACGGCCGTCACCGTGAACCAGGCCATGGGGTCGGTGGGTAGGGCAGACTCTTCGCTGACGAAGTTAAAGCCGATCCAGCCCATCACCAACGGCGTAATCCAACCAGCGATGGAGAATCCTGCCTTAAAGGCAACACCAGCAAGGGCATTGACTGTGGCAGCAGGTCTGTTTCCTGTACGGTACTCAGCCTCTGTGATGACCTCAGGCACAAGGGCCCACATCAGAGAACCTACAAGCAGACCAACACCTGTCATGACCTTTGCTGTCTGGACAAGGGCGTTGGCGGATGCCACATCAAAGAACTTACCGATAGTGAAAAGGATGGCAAATCCGATCAGGCCGATAGCGAGAAGGGTATAATACAGACCCTTTTTGCCCAGCCATTTCTTCAATGCTGGCATAGACGGCAGGATAATGAAGGCGGGAATGGTGCCAATGGCCATGAAGGTGGCCTGGTTCCAGTCAATGGCAGAATGAATACACATGGCCAGACCGATGGGGAAACCGGCCTGAACCACGATCTGACCGATGTTGGCACATACCATACGTGTAGAAGTCAGGATAAGTACCTCATCGTTGTCACGGGTCATACTGGCCATAATCGAGCCATAAGGGATATTCACGACTGAATAGATCATGCTGAGCACGGTATAACTGACGGCAGCATAGACCATCTTCATCGGCATAGACCATTCAGCAGCCTGGGGAAGCATCAGCAGGCAGGCGGCAACTGTAAGGGGAATACCGCCATAGAGGAGGTAGGCACGATACTTACCTAACTTAGGATTACGGTTGTCGATATAGCGCCCTACTACTGGACTCCAAAAACAGTCGATGAGTCGGACGGTGAGAATCAGTCCACTGACAAAGGCGAGGTTGATCTTCAATACCGTGGTAAGATAGATCATCAGGTAGGTCGCTACCGTCTGGAAGATAAGGTTCTGCGCCAGGTCGCCTGAGCCAAAGCCGATGCGCTGGAGCCATGAGAGTTTGTAAAAACCATTTGTTTCGTTTGTTGTTGCCATAATTTTATTTTGTTTATTGTTAAATGTTTATCGTTTATAGATGATTACTCCGTCAGACTCATTTCGAACGAACTCATCGGGAGTCCGTCGATGGAGCGTACGTTTGCCTTCAAGGGGTTGTCCTTCCAGGCGTAGCGGAGTTTTTGGGGTGAGGCGAGCGGTGAGAGAATCGTGATGAGGTTAGCATCAGCGGTTGCCTCGACATTCACGAATCTGCCGTCAGGGCCAGCAATTTCAAACTCATGGAGCGTGCCAGGCTGGACTGGCTTGTCGAGGGTGAGGATGATTTTACCGTCCTTCACCTCGGCAGCGACGACCTCTGGCGAGAGCCACATCTTATTATTATATACAAGGCGGTCGAAACAGAGTGCGATGCGTTCGGCTGCCTCTTTCTTACGGAGCGGATGGATATCGACGGTCTCGCCCAAGTCGTTGAGGACGGCGAGTTCGGCGTAGGGGTCAGCCTTCGCCACGAGGCGCTGGGCTTCACGGAGTTGTGCCCAACTGCTGTTCACTGGCTCAGCCTGATAGGAAATAGGACGTGGCATACCCGTCTGCTGGCGTCCGTCGTAGTTGGCTAATTGTGCGATGACGAATGGCATCTGCTGATCCTGCCAGGTGTCGCGCCAACAGCCGATCAGTTTTTTCAGATAGTCGGCGTAGGGGGCAGGATTGCCTGTATTCGATTCACCCTGATACCATACGATACCACTGATGGCGTAAGGGGCCAGGGGATAGAGTACGGCGTTATAGAGGGTGGTTGGCTGGTTCTGCAAGGAGACATCGCCACCAGGACAGGGCGGCATCTCTGCACCAATATGGAACTTCCAGGTATTGCCGAGGGGGATGACATCCTTCGGCAGAGGGTTCTGCGAGAAGCGGTCATCGCCAAAACAGAGCATATAAGGTTTCTCGGGGATGAAATGCACAGCACCGTTTTTGTTGATGAAACGGATGGCAATCACATTGTCGCCCTCTTGGAGCAGTCCCTCGGAGATGTCATAGCGGCGTGGGGGATACTGGTAGCCTGTGCTTCCTATCTGTTTGCCATTCAGATAGGTGATGTCCTGATCGTAGAGGGTGCCTAACAACAGACGGGCAGGCTTGCCAGCGTGGGCCTTGTCTATCTGGATATGCTGACGGAGCCAGATGGAACCCGTTCCTCGCCAAGTCCAGTCGTTCTGGTTGATGGTCTGCCAGTCGGCATCCGGACAGGAAGGTTGCGGATAGGTCTGGACATCGTCAGACTTTTCAAGCAGTTCGTTCCACCGTCTGCTGGCCTCACCGTTGGCCTGCATCTGTGCCCGAATGTAGTTGTCGTTCTCATAGAACGCTGCCCGTTTCACCAACATAGGGTAGTCTCTCTCTAAAGAGTCCTTCGAGATCCACGCCTCGATGGGTGTTCCACCCCAACTGTTGACGATCACACCCTGTGCCACACCTGTCTTCTCGAACATCCGTTTGCCAAGGAAATAGCCGATGGCAGAGAAAGGCCAGGCATTCTGCTTGTTCAGCGGCTTCCAGTTGATGCTTGTGGGACGGATATCGTCCTTCGGGCCGTGGGTGGCCGTCTCATTCTGCACACGGAACAGTCTGATCTGGGGATTCTCATAGTTGTCGACCTCTTGGACATATTGCGGATAGACCCGTTCGATATGGACATCGATGTTCGACTGTCCTGACAAAAGCCACACATCGCCGATCATCACATTATCGAGGACTAACTTTTCACTGTTCACTCCTTCACTTTTCACTTCCAAAGTGTAAGGGCCTCCTGCCTTCATCTTCGGCAGGTCGATGCGCCATTTGCCGTTGGCATCAGCCGTTGTGGTGTATTGTTTTTTGTTAAAAAGGATAGTCACAGACTCGCCAGCATCAGCCTTACCCCAGACGGGGATGGCCTTGCCACGTTGAAGAACCATTCCTGACTGGAACAACTGGGGGAGGCTGACCTTTGCCTCGGACAATGATGCGCACAGGAATGCTGCGACGATAAGAAGCACTTTATTCATAAAGTTGGTAATCTGTCAGATTTTTGTGCAAATATAGCAAATTCCTGCGTTGAAATGGCGGTTTTCTTCCTTTTTCTTTCCAAATGAAACATAACGAAAAGCATCTGTAACATTTCAAAACGGCATATTGTCCCGTTTTTATTAACTTTGCAGCCAGATTGATTTTTATGGCTTTAAAGAACGATAAACAGCAGAAAGTCTCATTGGGCGAGAAAGTGGGTTACTCTTTGGGTGACGCCGCCGCTAATCTCGTGTTCCAGATGATGGTCATCTTCCAGTTGAAGTTCTATACCGATGTTTTCGGACTGGATGGGGCTGTGGCGGGCAGCGTTTTGCTGATAGCCAGTCTCTCTGCCATCGTGGTGGATCCCCTCATCGGCATGATGGCCGACAGGACGAACACCCGTTGGGGCAAGTTCCGTCCCTGGATCCTGTGGACTGCCCTTCCTTTCTGTGTGTTCTATGTCCTTGCGTTCTACAATCCGGGCATCGAGGACAAGGGACTGGTGGCCACTTATGCAACCATCTCCTATCTGTTGCTGATGACGGTCTACTCATTCAACAACATCCCATACACTTCGTTGGGTGGTGTTATTACGAGTGATATCAAGGAACGTACAAACGTGACAACTATCCGTTTCGTGGCCGTGATTATCGCCCAGTTCTTCGTTCAGGGACTCACGTTGCCGTTGGTAGACCATTTCGGGAATAACGGGGAGAACCTGCAACACGGTTGGGTTTGTACCATCGGGATTTTTTCCGTGATAGCCTTTATCTTCTTTATGATTACCTTCGGGGTGTCTAAGGAGCGCATCCAACCGCCTCCCGCTCAGAAGATGAATATCAAGGAAGATGTCAGGCAGACAGTATCGAATGTGCCTTGGAACATCATGTTCGTCCTGACTTTCTCACTCTTTATCACGCTGGCGATGTGGGGTTCGGCCATGAACTTCTATTTCCAGTACAATATCGATCAGAAGTCATTATACGATTTCCTGCATTTCTTCAAGTTACTCGACGATCCGGCTGAGGCTTATTCTGTGGGATTCTCCGTGTTCAACATGATTAGTGCCATTGTGCAGTTTGTAGGTATCATCTTCCTGTCGCAGTATCTGGCCAACAAGTATGGTAAAAGGAAGACCTTTATGGTCTGTCTCTTCCTGACTGCCCTCTTCTCGGCCATGTTCTATATCCCCTCTCCGACGGATGTCAGTCTGGTCTTTGTGCTGAACATCTTGAAGTCACTGGCATATGCTCCGACTGTTCCATTGTTGTGGGCGATGATTGCCGATGTGGCCGACCATATTGAGTACGAGAGTCACCGTCGAGCCACGGGTTTCTGCTTCTCTGGTATCGTGATGGCCTTGAAGGTCGGACTCGGTACGGGTGGCGCCATTGCTGGTATCATCATTTCTGCCTTTGGCTATGTGCCGGGTAACGTGAGTGCGCAGAACGAGAGTGCGATGGTGGGTATCCGTCTGGTGTCCAGCATCCTGCCCGCCATCTTGTTTGGCATCGGTGTTCTGGCTCTTTATTTCTATCCCATCACCAAAGAATATAATGAGGGTATGCAGGCGGAACTGACTTCCAGGCGCCGTCAGGCTAATCAGAGCGACGAAGATTATTAAAACAAAACAATGTCTAATTAAAATAATTTGTGAATATGAAACCAAAGTATCTTTTTCCGAGTGACTATATGGCTGACCCCTCAGCCAATGTGTTTAATGGCCGTCTCTACATCTATCCCTCTCACGACTGGGAGGCCGGTGCTGCCTTCGATGATGATGGAGGACACTTCCAGATGAAGGACTATCACGTGCTATCTTGGGATGACATTGAGAACGACGACGCTACCGATCATGGTGTAATTCTCGACGTGAAGGATGTACCCTGGGCCGAGAAGCAGATGTGGGACAACGACTGCGTCGAGAAGGACGGCAAGTACTATCTCATCTTCTCCGCCAAGGCTTACGACGGTGTGTTCCGTCTGGGTGTCGCTGTGGCTGACAAGCCCGAAGGCCCGTTCACGCCTATGGAGAAGCCCATCCGCGGCTCATTCTCCATCGATCCCTGCGTGTTCAAGGACGATGACGGGAAGATCTACACCTACTTTGGTGGTCTTTGGGGCGGACAACTCCAATGGTGGCGCCCGCTGCCCAATGGCTTGGCTCCCATCTTCGGAAAGTATGGTGAGCAAAACGAACTCATCGACCTCGGTGCTGCTCCTGACCACAAGGGTGAACTCTTCACCACTGCCGATGCTCCTGCCATCAACAGTTGCGTGGTCCGTATGAGTGACGACGTACAACAGTTTGCTGAGGCTCCCCGTGCCGTTGTGGTACTCGACGAGAATGGCGAACCGATGAAGGCTGGTGACCCGCACCGCTTCTTCGAGGCATCGTGGATGCATAAATACAACGGCAAGTATTACTTCAGTTACTCCACGGGCGACAGCCACTTCCTGTGCTACGCCATCGGTGACAACCCTTATGGCCCCTTCCGCTATCAGGGTGTCATCCTCGATCCCGTTGTAGGCTGGACTACCCATCACTCCATCGTGGAATACAAGGGTCAGTGGTATCTGTGCTACCACGACTGCGTACCCTCTAACGACATCACCCATCTGCGTTCATTGAAGGTGCAGCGCCTGTTCTACAATGAGGATGGAACAATTCAAAAGGTTATCAATGAGTAATCTCATAGAGACATATTATACGGATCATCGTGACGAACTGCTGGCATTTGTCAGCAGTCGTCTCGGTGGCTCGGAAGAGTCGGAAGACATCGTTCAGAATGTCTTCCTGCGCCTTCTGACTTCCGACAAGATGATTACAGCCATCACCTTGCCAGCCTTAGTCTATACGATGACACGCAACCTGATAACAGACTACTATCGCCGTCGCCATAACCATGAGGAGTTTGAGCATTTCATCCAAGGCTCTTCGGAAGAGGATGACTCGATGGAATCGGTGTTTTCTGCCAGAGAACTGACGGAACTGCTGGAACGTGGGTTGGCCCGTATTCCAGAGAACTGCCGTGAGATATATCGTTTGCATATCTATGGCGGGATGAAGGTCAGTGAGATCTCCCAGACATTAGGCGAGGGCTATAAGTCGGTAGAGCATCGACTGGGTACCGCCAGGAAGGCGGTACGTCAATACTTGCGAAAATACGCATAACGGTATCGCCGGAATTAGTCTTCTATGATTTTGATGCGTCCTTGAGGTTGGGCGTATCTCTGTCCTGTGTTCCCTCCGAGGACTTTCCTCAGATAGTCTGACAATGCCTCGTAATAGCGGAGTGAACTCTCCTGGAGCACTGGACATTTCTTGAAACACTCGAAGAAACCACCGGCATCGTGGTTGTAGTTAGTCAAGGCTACACTGTAAGTGCGCTGCATATCGATGGGTGCAAAACTGCCATCCTCCTGCTGTATCTCGATGTCGCTGACGGTGTGACTCTTGCTGTGGATGGTGAACCGCAGACCGGAAACTTGTGGGAAGTTACCGTCGAGAACAGGCACAAGAGCCGTACAACGTGTCAGCATATGCTGCAATTGTTCGGCAGTCACTGAGATACGGCGCAGGGTATTGTCGTAGGGCAGCATACCGATGATGTCACCATAGGTAATGTCGCCAGCCATCATATCATTACGGATGCCACCACCGTTCTCCATACCGATATCAGCCTTCATGACATAACGGTAGGCGTCAGCCACAAGGTCGCCTGCATTCGTCTCTTGTCCTCGTACAATAAACTGGTCATTCTCATCGCTCACCACCAGTCTGTAATCGCTATGGGCTACAAGTTCGGAGGTAACAGCCTTTACCATCTGGTGGATGCTGTCGATGGTAGCGGTGATCTTTGCATTTTCGTAGGGGATGTCCTTGCTCTTGATGAGTTGGGTGATGAATCGTCCGTCTGGGGTGATGAGTAGTTTGCCCACATTGGCGAACTGGGTACCTGTCTGTGTGACGGTGATTTCCTTGCCGTCGAGGTCTGTCGCCTTGTCACATTCGATAATCGAGTGGCTGTGACCGTCGAGTACCACGTCAATGCCTCGGAGGTGATTGACGAGACGGTGCGAACTGAATCCCATCGACTGAACGGTCTCGCCCACATGTGAGAGCAGCACCACATAGTCAGCACCCTCAGCACGGGCCTGGTCGACTGCCTGCTGGATCAATTCATAAAATGTTTTCGGTTTCAGGTCGTAGAGCAGGATGCCGTTGGTATCGTAGAACGAATAGCCTTCAAGGATCATCGTCTCTGGGGTACAGGCTCCGATGAAAGCAACCTTTTTGTTGCCATACTGATGGATGACGTATGGGGCATAGATCGGCTGTGGCTCGCCTGCCTCAAAGAAATTGGCGCAAACAACAGGGGTGCCTACTTGCTCTAACAATTGCTTCAAACGAGGCACACCATAGTCGAACTCATGATTACCCAGCGTCAGGGCGTGATAATCCATATAGCGCATGATATCGGCAATATACTGTCCCTTCGAGATGGCTCCTGTGGTGTTGCCCTGCAAGAAGTCACCGCAACAGACAGCAGCAGCGTAGGCTGTATCCGATGCATTGATCGCATCGCGCAGACCGGCAATCTTCGTATAGCCGTCGATACCGCAATGCACATCGTTCTCGTAGAGAATCACAATACTCTTCTGAGCAAATGTTTGATAGCCCATCATCAGGGCCAACATGCTAAAACATAATATCCGTACCATATTACTTTTCACTTTTCACTATTCACTTTTCACTATACTCTGTCGGATCTTGGATGCCGGCTTCGGCGAGAGCCTCACGACGCTCCACACAGGTGCCGCACTTGCCACAATGCTTATCGCCACCACGATAGCACGACCAGGTTTCGGCATAGTTGATGCCTAATGCCTTGCCTCGGGCAGCAATCTGTCCTTTCGTCAGATGACAATAAGGTGAGAGCAGTCGCACCCCGTTGAAGGTGCCTGCCTGGGTAGCGGCATCAAAGGCCTCCACGAATGCCGGACGACAATCGGGATAGATGGTGTGGTCGCCCCCATGGTTGGCCATCATGATATTTTGCAGGCCGTTGCTTTCTGCCATACCGGCAGCAATGGCCAGCATGATACCGTTGCGGAAAGGTACCACCGTCGACTGCATATTCTCATCGGCATAGTGTCCCTCCGGGATGGCGGCATCGCCCTCCAACAGCGAACTGCGGAAGTATTTCCCCATAAAGTCGAGAGGTATCACGATATGTTTGATGCCTAACCGTTCACAGTGCAGCCGGGCAAAGGGTATCTCCTTCGCATTATGGTTCGATCCGTAGTCGAAAGAGATGGCCAAGGCTATCCGCTCCTGATGGTCATATAATAAGGTGGTGGAATCCATCCCTCCGCTCAGAATTAATATACAGTCTTTCATCTTTCGTCAATTTTTGCTGCAAAGATAACACTTTTTTGGGGAATTATTATGTGGTGTCGTTGTTTTTTTGTAATTTCGCACCATGAAACAGACATTTAAAGTATTTGTTGATAAGCAGACACGAAACATATTGCTCACTGTGTTGGCTGTGATGGTCATTACCGTTTTCGTGTCATTTATGATATGTCGTCATGCCTTGACAGCAGAGGCTCAGATACGTTACACCGGACTGAAGAATGTCACCTCCGAGAAGATTGCCAAAACCATCGGAGCCATGGAGATGAGTGCCGAGAATGTCTTCGACGAGGTGGGAAAGCACATGGATTCTCCTGATGCCGTGATAACCGCCTTGAAGAGTAAGACGCATCTTAACCCTGAGGTAAGAGGCTATTTCGCAGCATTCGAGCCAGAATATTTCCCCCAGGAGGGAACATGGTTTGAACCCTATATCCATCATAGTGACACCAGTGAGTTTGAGTACACACAGGTAGGTTCTGCCCGTCATGACTATACGAAGTCCGACTGGTACATTCGTGCGAAGAAATCGACTGGTAGTTTCTGGTCTGATCCTTATTATTATTACGATGGAACGAGTATGAGCGGCCATTATGCCACATTTGTCAAACCCATCTTCGACTCGACAGGGCGGTTGGCCTGTGTCTGCGGAGCCGACATCACCTTTGAATGGCTGGCCAAAGAATTACAGAAGATTGACAATGACAGCAAAAGCGACAGTCTGCTGAATAAGGATCATTTGTACGATATCCATGACTTCTACTCCGTCATTATCGACAAGGGTGGGTATTGTATCATTCATCCAGAGGGTAAGAGCGTGTCGTTGACCAAGGAACAGGCGCGCATCTTGGCGCAAAGGAAGAGCGGCACGATGGACTTGGAACTAAACGGTGTGCCGTCAATGCTCTATTATTCGCCGATAGATCATGTTGATTGGACGGTGGCTGTCGTTGTGGCAAAACAGGACATCCAGAAACCGTTGCTCTTGTTGGCCCTTGTCTTCCTCTTGATCGCTGCCATTGGACTGATTGTCGTATGGCAGGCCTGTCGTCGCTAACATTTTATATCAAATACAACAATTTATGAAGAAATTACTATTATCAATCAGCATTGTGGCGGCAGTGGTAGGCTGCAGGCCAGCACAAGAACAAGTGGCATTCAAGATGCCTGCAGTAGATGACATCGCCATGTATCAGGTAAATCCCCGTGTGTTTGCACCAGAGAAATCCCTGAATGCTGTGGCTGCGCGTATCGACTCCATCCGCGAACTGGGTGTCAATGTGATGTGGGTGATGCCAATCTATCCCATCGGCATCGAGAAGGGTAAGAACTCGCCCTATTGTATCCGTGACTACAAGGCCATCGCCCCTGAGTTTGGCACCATCGACGACTTCAAGAACCTTGCCAAGGTCTGTCATGAGCACGACATGGGTATCATTCTCGACTGGGTGGCCAACCATACAGCGTGGGATCACCCTTGGGTGAAAGAACATCCCGACTGGTATACCCACGACGAGAAGACCGACACCATCATCCATCCGCGTCCTTGGGACTGGTTCGACGTGGCCGACCTGAACTATGACAACAAGGATATGCGCGCTGCGATGATCGATGCCATGAAGTTCTGGATTGTAGAAGTGGGTATCGACGGTTTCCGTTGCGACGTAGCCGACGGTGTGCCTGCCGACTTCTGGAAGGATGCTATCAACCAACTGCGTGCTGCTGCAGGAAGAAAGATTCTGATGTTGGCAGAGGGAAAGAATTTGGATAACTTCACCGTGGGCGGTTTTGACATGAACTACGGCTGGGACTATAAAGACGGACTCGTAAAGGTGTTCAAGGGCGCTCCTGCCCAAGACCTCATCAATGCTGACATGTTAGAATACCACGATCTGCCTGCCGGCAAAGTCAAGTTGCGCTTCACCACCAACCATGACCACTCTACCGAAGCCACACCTTGCGTGGAGTTCACCAACGACCGTGGTGCGATGGCGGCTTACGTAGCCAGCATCTACCCTCATGGCGGAGCACTCATCTACGGCTCACAGGAAGTAGGCTATCCCGAGCCTATCAACTTCTTCAAGTACGTCCCCGTTGACTGGACGGCCAAGCCTGAGATCTATCAGGAATACAAGAAACTGATAGAAATTTATAACAAGCATTCTGCTCTGCGTAAGGGCACTATTAAGGCCTGGCCAGACAAGGATGTATTTGTTTTCGAGAAGCGTGACAAAAAAGAGACGATCCTCGTCATGGTCAATGTCCGCAATAAAGCGAAGACCATTCAAGTTCCAGACAATTGGAAGGGACGTAAGGTAAAAGATATAGTCACTGAAAAGGATTATCAACTCGATGCCTCCCTCCCGCTCGAATCGTTCCAGTACCTCATTCTGAAATAAGCACAAATGAGTATAGGGGAGATAGATTAACTCATATTTAAATTATTATCATGATGGAAAAAACTCTTGTATTATTAAAGCCCAGTTGCGTACAGCGGCAACTGATTGGTGAGATTGTGAACCGTTTTGAGCGTCGTGGCCTGCGTGTGGCAGGTATGAAGATGATGCAACTCTCTGACGAGATCCTGCGTGAGCACTATGCCCATCTCGTGGACCGTCCCTTCTTCCCCTCATTGGCAGCTTCCATGCAAGCATCACCAGTAGTGGCCCTCGCCCTCGAAGGTGTGGATGCCGTGCAGGTGGTACGTACGATGACGGGCTCCACCAACGGACGTGAGGCGGCACCAGGCACTATCCGTGGTGACTACTCGATGAGCAATCAACAGAACATCGTTCACGCCAGCGACTCTACGTCGAATGCTGAAATCGAGTTGAAGCGTTTCTTCCGCAATGAGGAGATCTTCGACTACACCAGTGGCGCCATCGGCTTTATCTATGGCGACGGTGAGGCGAAATAACGATTACTGGAAAATAAGTGTGGTCAGTTTTTCTGTGGCGAACAGGTCGTTCGCCACTTTTTGTACATCCTCGGCAGTCACCTGGTCGATACTCTCGTAGAGGTGGGTGATGTCCTTCTCCCAACCATAGTGCAGGAAACTCTTGCCGAAGTCGAGGGCAAACTGCTCGCGATTGTCGCAGGCAATGGCAATCTGTCCTTTCAACTGACGTTTGGCATTGCGCAGTTGGGTGGCACTGAGCGGCTTCTGCATCACCTTGTCCAGTTCACGACGCACCAGACGGAGACATTTTTTGACATCATGCGGATCACAACCGAAATAGATGCTCCAAATACCTGTGTCACCGTAACTCACCATCGTACTCTCGACGGTATAGACCAGTCCGTGGCGCTCACGGAGGGAGAGGTTCAGGCGGGCGTTCATGCCTGGACCGCCTAAGATATTATTTAATAGGTAGAGGGGAATGCGCAGGGAGTGATGGATATCGTAGGCCCGTGTGCCGAGCATCACGTGGGCCTGATGCGTGCCGAGGGAACGGGTGATGACTTTACTGGTAGGGGATTCTGGGAGGTTCGGGTTCTTCAAATGACCCGGATGAGTCGTAATCTCCGGGCTCTTCGGAATATCCAGCATCCTACAAAGTCGTTTGAAGTCAATATCCCCATAGGCGAAGAAAATGGCATTGTCGGGGCGGTAGTGGCGACGCACAAAGCGAAGGGCATCCTCTGTGGTATAGGTGCGCAGTTGTTCTGCCTTACCTAAGATATTATGTCCGAGGGGATGGCCTTCGAAGAGGATATTCTCGAATTCATCGTAGATCAGTTCGGCAGGCGAGTCGTTATAACTCTCGATTTCATCGCAGATCACCTCTACCTCCTTGTCGATCTCGTGTTGTGGATAGGTGCTGTGGAAGACGATGTCCGTCAGGATATCCACTGCCTGTGTGAAGTGCTCCTTCGAGATGGCGGCATAAAACACGGTGTCTTCCTTGTTGGTGAAGGCATTGAGTTCACCGCCAACACCCTCCAGGGCGTTGATGATTTGAAGGGCATTGCGCTTCTCGGTACCCTTGAATGTCATGTGCTCGCAGAAATGCGCCAGGCCCTCTTCGCCAGAGCGTTCGTTACGGGTGCCTGCTGCTATCTGATAGCCGCAATAGACCACCTGCGAGGGGGACGGCAGATGGATGATCCGCAGCCCGTTTTCAAGCGTATGAGTGATATATTTCGTCATTTTGAGCGCAAAGGTACAAAAAAAGCCACAGATTACACAGATTATCACAGATTATTTCGTATCTTTGCATCCGTAAAAGACGAATACGATGCGAAAAGTTATTGGAATCGGCGAGACTGTTCTCGACATTATCTTCAAAAACGACCAGCCTATTGGTGCTGTACCAGGCGGGTCAGTGTTCAATGGCATTATCTCCTTGGGGCGCTCTGGTGTGCCGGCCTCGTTTATCAGTGAGACGGGCAATGACCGCGTGGGCAAGAAAATCATTTCCTTCCTGACGGAGAACAATGTGAATGCAGAGTATCTCTATGTCTATCCGGAGTCGAAATCCCCTATCTCCTTGGCGTTCCTGAATGAAAGGAACGATGCGGAATATGTTTTTTATAAGGATCATCCGCACGATCAGTTGGAGTTTGTCTATCCAGATATCCAGCCCGACGACATCGTGATGTTCGGTTCCTATTATGCTGTCAATCCTGTGATTCGTCCGCAGATGGCGGCTTTTCTCGACCATGCCAAGAACAGAGGGGCTATCATCTACTATGATGTGAATTTCCGTGCCTCGCATCAGCATGAGGTGATGAAACTGACCCCGAATATCTTGGAGAATCTGGAATATGCGGATATTGTGAGAGGCTCTTCGGAGGATTTTGAAATCCTGTATAAGAAAACGGATGCCGACTCCATCTACCGTTCTCAGATTTCCTTCTATACTAAGAATTTCATTCTCACCCAGAGTAGCGAACCTGTCGAACTGAGGGCCGAAGGTGGTATCAGTAAACAGTATGCTGTCGAACACACAGAGGCAGTCAGTACCATCGGAGCAGGCGACAACTTCAATGCCGGTTTCGTCTATGGCTTGATCAAATATGGCGTGACCCGAGAGATGGTGAAGACAGGATTCAGCGAAGAATTATGGGATCGCATTATCACCTGCGCCCTCAAATTCTCGGCAAATGTCTGCAAGAGCATCGACAACAGTGTGGACATTGCTTTCGGAAAAGAGCGCCAGCGCGAATTACAGGATTACATGAACAATCCTGTATAATGTTATTTTTTCTTTTTACGGGGCTTTCTTAAAGCCCACCCTTCTTCGGAGAAATCTGGCTCAGGGCCACGAAGGTCGCGAGGCACTTTTTTCATCAGACTGCGCCAGTCATCTTTCTTCTGACGCTTGGGCTTCTCGATGAAATCGTCGTTTTTCTTTCCTCTTTCGTCTGCATCGTTGCAACGCACGGTACGACCTTTGTAGCGGATGCCCGTCAACTGGATCATCACCTTCTTGGCATCCTTCTCAGGCACCTCGAAGTAGGAGATGGTATCCAATAAGTCGATATGTCCTACTTCCTGTCGTCCTCCCACAAAGCGGTTGAGCGTCTGCATTAGTTCACCGGGATAGAAACCGTCACGCTTGCCGAGGTTGATGAAGAGCCGACGGTAACCTTTCTGCGCTTTATTCTGCAATTTCTGTTTGTCTGATTGCGGCTTCTTCTCTTTCTTATCCGGAACAACTGCCTCGATCTCTGGTGCTTCGGCATAATAGGCCAGGAACTTACCAAACTCCAATGAGACGATCTTCTTAATCAGTTCTTCCTTGTCAATATACTCGAAATAGCGACTGATATCCTGCATGAAGGGAGCAATCTCCTCATCATCGACATCCGTCTTCACAATCTGATCCATTACCTTATAGAGTTGCTTCTTGCAGATTTCCTCTGCCGACGGAATCTCTGCCTTCACAAATTCCTTGCCGATTTCCTTTTCGATATTACGGATCTTGAACTTTTCACGGCTGTGAACAATCGAAATTGAGGTTCCTTTTTTACCTGCACGACCCGTACGGCCCGAGCGGTGGGTATAGTTTTCGATGTCATCGGGTAGACCGAAGTTTATCACATGCGTCAGGTCGTCTACATCGAGACCTCGTGCTGCCACATCCGTTGCCACCAGCAACTGCGTCAGGTGGTTGCGGAACTTCTGCATCGTCAGGTCACGCTGAGGCTGAGAGAGGTCACCGTGTAGCGACTCCGCATTATAGCCGTCCTTGATCAGTTTGTCGGCAATCTCCTGTGTCTCAATCTTCGTACGACAGAAGATAATGGCAAAGATACGGGGGAAATAGTCCACGATGCGTTTCAGGGCAAGGTACTTGTCCTTGGCATTCACCATATAATAAATATGGTTCACATTCTCGGCACCCTCGTTGCGACTGCCCACCACAATCTCCTGATAGTCGCTCAGGTACTTCTTTGCCACCCGTTCCACCTCACGACTCATCGTGGCAGAGAACATCAGGGTGCTGTGATTTTCGTTTATCGACTCGAAGATCTCGCTGATATTCTCCGAGAAGCCCATATTCAGCATCTCGTCGGCCTCGTCAAGCACGATATGGCGTACATTGGTAAGGTCTGCCACACCCCGGTTCTTCAAGTCCACCAATCGGCCAGGTGTAGCCACGATGATCTGCACGCCTTTCTTCAAGGCACGCATCTGGGGCTCTATGGAGGCACCTCCGTAGACTGCCTCCACATGGACACCGTCCATATATTTGGCGAAGTCACGGATGTCATCCGTGATTTGCAGACATAATTCCCTGGTAGGGGAGAGTACCAGTGCCTGAGCCTCACGCCTCGATGTGTCGATGCGCTGCAACAGGGGGATACCGAATGCGGCGGTCTTACCCGTACCCGTCTGGGCAAGGGCTATCACATCTTTCTTGTTCTCCAAGAGATAAGGGATCACAGCCTCCTGCACAGGCATGGGCTGCACAAATCCCAACTCTTCGATGGCCTTGCGGATCTGTCCGCTGACGCCTAATTCTTCAAATGTCTTCATATCGTTTGCAAAGATACAAAAAAAATTCGTAACTTTGCACCCAAGATGAAGATATGTGTGTTTTGTTCTGCAAATCAGCAGATTGACCCTGCCTTTTTTGCGATGACAGAAGAGTTGGGGAAGTGGGCTGCGGAGAGTGGCCATACGATTGTCTATGGTGGTGTGAACCAAGGGTTGATGGAGTGTGTTGCCAAGGCCACAAAAGAGGCTGGGGGACATACCATCGGGATCGTGCCGATGATTGTGGAGAAGTCTGGGCGCCTGAGCGACTACGTTGATGTGGATATTCCCTGTGACAACCTCAGCGACAGAAAACAACTGATGATGGACCAAAGTGATGTGTTTATTGCTTTGCCTGGTGGCATAGGCACCATCGACGAGATCTTTACCGTTGCCTCCTCTGCCACTATCGGCTATCACCAGAAACAAGTTATTCTTTATAATATGAACGGTTTCTGGGATTCCCTCATCGCCACGCTTGATGATTTACAGACTAAAGGGATGATTCGTGGGAATTGGCGGGATTATATAAAAACGGCTGATTCCATTGAAGAAATCAGCCATCTTATATAACCCATCCTTATTTTGTAATAACCCGCCCTTAATTCGCAATAACCCTGCCTTATTTTGAAATAAGTGGCACTTATTGCAGATTACTTGGCGTTTATTTCTTTGAGCAGGCGGTCGGCCTTGCCCCACGACTCCATCATGTAGAGCACGTAGCGGATATCCACACCGATACAGCGGGCCAATTGGGAATCAAAGAAGATGTCGCTGCTAAGGCTGTCCCAGTTACCGTCGAAGGCCAGACCGATGAGTTCGCCCTTGCCGTTGAACATCGGTGAGCCGCTGTTGCCACCCGTGATATCATTATTCGACAGAAAACAGAGGTGCAACTTGCCAGTTCCTTTGTCAGCATACTTGCCGTAGTCCTTCTTCGAGAGCAGTTCCTTCATGATGGGCTCAGCCTCATAGTCGATGACACCCTTTTCGCCCTGTTCCATCTTCTCCACAATGCTCTCGGCAGTGGTGTAGTAGCCTGAGGGTTTGCCACCCAGAAGGTATTCGCCCACCTGACCATACGAGAGGCGCATGGTCATATTGGCGTCTGAGTAGTTGGGCAGATCTTCCTCCATACGCAATTTGGCGGCACAGAGGTAACGTTCCAGCACATCGATGCTATCGTAGGTGGCCATCAGGTCGGAGCGGAGTTCGAGCAGCGTCGAATAGACACACTCGCCGTACATCACACCCGGGTCACGCTTGTAACTGTTCTTGTTGATGTAGATCTTCTTATCGCTCTTCATCAACTTCGACTTCTTATAGAGGTAGTCGGCATATTTCTGGTAGTCGCCCTTGAAGTCGCGATCAATGATATTGTAGAAGGCTGGATGATACTTCGAGTCCACCTGTTCACGGTAGTTCTTCATCAGGGCGGCGATGACCTCACGGTCCAGGTCGTAGTCCCATTCGTCACTGTTGTCCTTGAACTCCACATAGTAACTCTTGGGCTTGCCCTCCTTGCCGTTGATGATGGCGTTGTTCTGTACGCGCATCGCCCTACGGGTCATCTCGTCGCTTCGTCCGAAGGTCTCACTGAAAAACATCATCGTCCGCATCGCCTCGAAACGCTGTTTGTAGAGACGTTCCAACTGGTCGAAGTCAAGTTTCCCTTTCAGGTATCCCGTGGAGTCCTGCCACTGACGGATCTTGGCCTCAAAGGCGGCTTTTTGCTGAATAAGTCCGATGGAATCAATACATTTGTTCATACCGATGGAGTTCTTCCAGTAGTTGGAACTGCTGGCATACTTCGAGTCGTACTTGATACGCACAGCCTCGTCGGCCCGCATGTGACGGATCATGATATCCTGTTTAATCTCACGGGTCTGGTAACGGGGCTTGTTCTGGGCATCACGACGCTCCAAGATACCATACGAAGACAGATAGCGACTCGTGCTGCCTGGGAAGCCGAGGGTCATCGAGAACGAGCCCGGCACATAGCCCTGCAACGACACAGGTGCCCATTTCTTCGGATGATAGGGCACATTATCCTTTGAGTACTTCGCCGGACCGCCTGTCTTCGGATCGACATAGATACGGAACACGGAGAAGTCACAGGTCTGACGGGGCCACATCCAGTTGTCTGTCTCACCGCCAAACTTACCCATCGACTTGGGCAGGGCAAACACCAGACGCACATCCTCATAGTCACGATAGGTGGTCAGGTAGTATTTGTTACCTTCGTAATAGGGTTTCAACTCAGCACGGAGCGTAGAGTCCTGAGCGTGTACTTGTTTCTGGAAGACATTCTCCAAGGAGTCGATGAAATCGCCTCTTTTGCTCTCAGGGAGCGTGTCGAGTCCTAGCGAATCGAGTTGGCTGGTCACATCCTTCTGTTCCACCATAAAACTGACGTAAAGGTCCTTGTTGGGCAATTCTTCCTCGAACGAGTTCGACACGAAGCCATTGAGCATATAGTCGTGTTCCACCGTAGAATGGCTGCGGATGGCCTCGAAGCCGCAGTGGTGATTTGTAAACACGAGTCCGTCAGGTGACACCACCACACCGGAGCAGAAGCCTCCGAAGAGCACCACGCAGTTTTTCACGGCATCATCGCCCTCATAGAGTGCACCGTATGGCAGTTCGTAGTTCTCCTGCTTCATCGTCTCATAGACGGCGTTCGGCAGGTTATACAGCGTCCACATACCCTCATCAGCCTTTACTGGTAAAATAGTAAAGAGGCAGAAGGGTAAAATGAATAATAAAACTTTTCTCATTGTTTATCTTGTTGTTTGACTTTATAATTCGGTTTTATGAAATGATGTCCAATAAAGGGCAGGCGGCTAAGGGGGAAGTCCTTGTAAAGGATATAGGATACATAGCAGCAAATGCAGAGGGCATTGAAGGCCAGGGTCAGGATGGGACCAAAGCCGTAGGTGTCTGGCACATAATACATCGCCATCGTCAGCAGCACAGCCATGATGACATAGATGGCAATGCTTTTTAGGGGATAGTTGAGCGGATAGTATTTCTGTCCCACGAAGTAGGAAGTGATCATCGCTACCCCATAGCCGGCGACACCTCCCCAGGCACAGGCCATATAACTGTACTTCGGCACGAAGATGAAGTTCACTGCCAACAGCACGGCGCATCCGATACCAGAGAACCAGGCTCCCCAGATGGTCTTGTCGATGATCTTATACCAGAACGACAGGTTGAAGTAGATACCCATCATAATCTCTGCCGCCATCACTATCGGAATGACTTTCAGACCCACCCAGTAGTCAGGCTTTCTGACGATGTATTTCACAATCAGGTATTCCGACTCGTCATGGACGTTAAGACATGCGATCACTATCAGAAACGCTAGCAGCGTAAAGATGATGAAATACTTCATCGCCTGTTCATACATCTCGTGCTGCCCCTTTTCCTTGACGCCAGCGAACACAATCGGCTCGTAGGCGAAGCGGAAGGCCTGGGTAATCATTGCCATAATCATGGCAATCTTCGAACAGGCGCCGTAGATACCGAGTTGTTCGCGCATCTCCATTTTGCTGCCCTCGTAGATATAGGGGAAGAGCATCTTGTCTGCCGTCTGGTTCAGGATGCCTGCAATACCGAGGATAAGGATGGGCCACGAATAACTGAGCATCGTGCGCAGCAACTTCATGTCGAGTCGCCAGAGGAAGCCCGTATATTCCGTAATGAGACAGACGGCAAGCATGGCCGTACAGACGAGGTTGATATAGAAGGCGTAGCCCACATCCTTGCCGTCCATCCAGGCGAAGTAGATGACATTCAACAAGATACTCACCACGATGTTCAACAGTTTGAGGGCGGCAAACTTGATGGCTTTCTTCTGTTGGCGCAGATGGGCGAAGGGGATACAGAGAAAGGCATCAATGGCCACCGTCAGAGCCATCACCCATACCCATTCAGGATGGTCGCCATAGCCCATCAACTTACTGATCGGTGTGATGAAGATGACTACCAGTGCCGCAAAGATGGCAGAGACAGTACCCACGCTGGCCAGTGTGGTGGAATAGACCACCTGCGAGTCGGTGTGCGTCTTGTTGGTGAAACGGAAATAGGTGGTCTCCATACCGAAGGTGAGGATCACCAGGATCAGTGCCACATACGCGTACATATTTGTTATGACACCGTAGCCACCCGATGCTGCCGAGAGTTGGGCGGTATAGAGTGGCACCAGCAGGTAGTTCAGAAACCTGCCGATAATGCTCGAAAGACCGTAAATGGCCGTATCCTTTGCGATGGTTTGTAGTTTGCCCATATCTTATCCGAAGAACATATACGCTATCGCTATCGCTGCGATGATACCTGCGAGGTCTGCGAGTAGGCCGCAGGTCACAGCGTGACGGGTCTTCACGATACCCACACTACCGAAATAGACGGCGAGGATATAGAACGTGGTATCCGTCGAGCCTTGGAAGATACAACTCAGACGACCCACGAACGAGTCGGCCCCGTAGGTTGTCATGGCATCCACCATCATCCCTCGTGCGCCAGAGCCTGAGAGGGGTTTCATCAGGGCTGTCGGCAAGGCTCCCACGAAATCGGTATTACCGCCACAGGTCTCCACGCCCCACTTGATACCGTCGATCAGCATATCCATCGCCCCAGAGGCACGAAAAACGCCAATTCCAACGAGGATAGCCACCAGGTAGGGGATGATCCTCACGGCAGTCTGGAAACCCTCCTTCGCCCCCTCGATGAAGGCGTCGTAGACATTCACCTTCTTGCGGATGCCTGCGAGGATAAAGGCGATGATGATCGTCATCAACAGGATGTTCGCTGCCGAGGTACTCACCTTGTTCATCAGGATGGAGTCCAACTGTCCGAAGCCCCAGATGATGCCTGCCACCACGAGGGCTGCGCCTCCCAAGGTTAGCAGGATCGTACGGTTCAGCAGGTTGATCTTCTGGAAGAGACTGGTGATGATGATGCCTGCGAGGGTGGAGAAGAATGTGGCCAGCAGGATTGGGATAAAGATGTCCGTAGGCTGGGCGGCTCCCATCTGGGCACGGTACACCATAATAGAAATAGGTATCAGCGTTAGACCGCTCGTGTTCAGCACCAGGAACATGATCATTGGGTTCGTCGCCGTCACTTTCAAATCCTCCGCCTCTGCCAGCTGTCCCCTATTCTTCAATTCTTCAATTTTTCCATTTTTCAATTCTTGCATCTGTTCCATGGCCTTCAGACCAAGGGGTGTAGCGGCATTGTCCAAACCCAGCATATTGGCTGCGATGTTCATGAAGATAGAGCCCGTGACAGGATGTCCCTTGGGGATGTCTGGAAACAGTTTGGTGAACAGCGGACTCAGTATCCTAGCCAGGAAATTCACTACACCGCCCTTCTCACCAATCTTCATGATGCCGAGCCAGAG
>JAGCRH010000072.1 GCA_017964785.1 Prevotella sp. | reverse complement strand
TTCATAATTCATAATTCATAATTATTTTGTATTTTTGCACAAAGATTTTGATATTGAACGATGTTAGAGGTTAAGGACGCGACGATCGTTATTGGGGAAAAGACGCTGGCACAGGGACTTTCCTTCACGGCCAGGGACGGACAACTGACCTGTATCACGGGGTCGGAAGGCGCTGGCAAGACCACACTGATCCGGACGCTGATGGGTTTCCTGCCTGTCAAGGAGGGCTTTGTGAGTGTCGATGGTGAACTGCTTACCATCCGTTCGGCTCCAGCCTTCCGTACGATGATGGTCTATCTGCCTCAACAGATGCAGATGCTCAGGCACCAGTTGATGCCCCCTGAGGCACCAGCGTGTGAGTCCGATGAGCAGACCGTCTGGGCTCCCGTCCTCCCCCTCCTACAGGAGGGGTTAGGGGAGGTCACTTCTGGCTTAGGTGTGGTACCCCCTCTCTCTGCCGAAGAAATCTTCTCTCTGGCCTCGGAAACGCTCCAACAGGCGACGGACAAGCCCATCGTCATTGCCGACGAACCTGCCGCCCATCTGACATTTGAACTGACCCAGCGCATGCTCGAACTTTTGCGTGAGCAGGCTGCGGCAGGTAAGACGGTGCTGATCGCCAGTCGGAAGGCGGAGATCATCGCCAATGCGGATCAGATCATTGACTTAGACAGACTTTAAGATATGGATAAAGGATTGATTTTACATACGATTCTCGGACTGCTCCTGTTGCTGATTCCTGCAGGGGCGCTGTATATGTTTGAACGGCAGATGTTGCCAAAGTTTGCGGTATCTCTGGGTCGCATGTTGGCGCAGTTGCTGGTGCTTTGTCTAATGGTGTGGGCGCTGTTGCGAGTCAATAGCCCTTGGCTACTCATCGTGTGGTTAGTGGCGATGGCGGTCTATGCTGGTTGGATTGTCCTGAAACGCTGCAAACTGAACATTGGCAAACTGTTGCCTGCTGTCAGTATTGGATTATTCGTCAGCACAGCGTTTGCGGGTCTGTGGATTCTGGCGCTGGCTCTCCCAGTTCGTGTCTTTGAGGCCCGTTGGTTTGTGCCGGTGATGGCGCTGCTGATGGGACATACGATGGCAATGACCATCCGAGGACTCAACACCTATGTTTCTGCCCTGAAAACCGACGAACAGCAGTACGAGTTTCTGAGGGGCAACGGACAGCCTCATTTTAAGGCCTTACAGCCCTTCCTGCGTCGCAGTTTGTTGGCTGTTCTCTCACCTACGATCGCTAATCTCTCTGCGCTTTGTCTGACCTCTATGCCGCTGTTGCTGGGTGGTATCCTCCTTGGCGGTATGAGTCCCATCAACGCCTTCGCCCTGATGCTCCTCATGACTGTTGGCTGCATCGCTGCCTCTGTCCTCTCCCTCGCCATCATCCTCTTCCTCGTCGACCGCTCCCTTTTCGACAAATTCGGTAAGTTGATGACCCTCTTGGCGCTGATGGCGCTGGTGATGGCGTGTAAGGGAAATAAGGTTGGTGAGGGCGCTGAGATAAGTGCCTCGCAGGAAACGAATGGCTTCTATCAGCCAAAGGCTGAGGCACCAAAGGCAGAGGCGCAGACGGTAGGGAAGAAGATCGTGATGTACGAGATGCCTGCGGCGTTGAAAGATCGGCCGGAAAAGATCTTGAAACGGCAGGGCTATACGACCTCGTATAATGAGCAGACAAAGAATCCGAACTGGGTGGCTTGGCATCTGACGAAGTCGCATACCTACGGCTCGTTCCAGCGCAAGGATGAGGTGTTTACGGAGGATGAAAGTGTGAAGGCGCCCCGTGCGACGGACAGGGACTACTACAACTCGCGCTACGACCGAGGGCACATGTGTCCGGCAGGCGACAATAAGTGGGACAAACAGGCGATGGAACAGTCGTTCCTGTTCACGAATATCTGTCCGCAGAACCACGGACTGAACAAATACGAGTGGAACGATCTGGAAATCCTCTGTCGTGATTGGGCCCGTGAATATGGGGCTATCGATATCGTCTGTGGGCCGATTTATTACCAGAAGACAGACCAGAAAACCATTGGCAGAAACAAGGTCTGGGTGCCGGATGCTTTCTTCAAGGTGGTGCTCTGCAGGCAGGGTAGTCCGAAGGCCATTGGCTTCATCTATCGCAATGAGGGCGTGAAGCAACGTATGGAGGATGCCGTCTATACCGTCGATGAAATAGAGCAGTTGACGGGGATGGATTTCTTCCCTGTGCTCGACGACAAGACGGAGGACAGAATAGAGGCAAAAGCCAGTCTGTCAGAGTGGTGAAACGTTAAAAATGCCAAAGCGGAAGCAAATTATTCACTATTCACTATTTTTGCGTACCTTTGCAGCGTGAAAATAAAAGAAGTGCTGAGCGCCCTTGAACGTTTCGCGCCTCTGCCCTTGCAGGAAAGTTGGGACAATGCTGGCTTGCAGGTTGGATTGACAGAGACGGAGGTTTCAGGGGCATTATTGTGTCTGGACGTCAACGAAAAGATCGTCGACGAGGCCATTCAGAAGGGCTGCAACCTGATTGTCAGCCATCATCCGCTGTTGTTCCGTGGACTGAAAACCATCAGCGACCTGACGGATGTGCAGCGCACGGTGATGAAAGCCATTGTGCATGGCATCTGCGTCATCTCGATGCACACCAATATGGACAATGCGAAAGGTGGCGTAAACTTCAAGATCGCTGAGAAATTAGGCTTGCAGGATGTGCAGTTCTTTGCGCCTAAGAGCGTGGATGGCATCGAGGCGGGGAGTGGTGTCATTGGAGCACTCCCAGAAGCGCTGGCTGCCGATGATTTCGTGCAGGCTGTGAAGAAAACCTTCGACGTGGAATGCGCCATGTGCAATGAACTGCTGCGTCGCAAGATACAGAAGGTGGCCATCTGCGGTGGGGCAGGGGACTTTCTGCTCGACGAGGCCCTGAAAGCCGGAGCCGATGCGTTTATCACGGGTGAGATGCACTATCACCAGTATTTCGGCTACGAGCAGCGCATTCAGATCTGCGTCATCGGTCACTACCAGAGTGAGCAGTTCACCAGTGAGATTTTTCGTGAGATCATCGAACGGGAATGTCCTGGCATCAAGACCTGCGTCGCCGAGACCAGCACTAATCCGATCCTATATTTGTAAGAAATTGTTAAATTATTAAATAGTCAAATAGTAAAATAAAGTTATGGCAAAGAAAGACCCTACAGACTTGTCAGTTGAAGAGAAACTGAAAACCCTCTATCAACTGCAAACGGCACTCTCCTCCATCGATGAGAAGCGTGCCTTGCGAGGCGAACTGCCTCTGGAAGTTCAAGACCTGGAAGATGAGATCGAAGGTCTGACCACCCGTGTGGAGAAAATCCAGAACGAAATCAATGAGTACGAGCGTGCGATTGTTCAGAAGAAAGGCGAGATTGCTGATGCCGAGCAGAGTGTGGCCCGTTATAAGGAGCAACTCAACGAGGTGAAAAACAATCGTGAGTACGACACCCTTTCGAAGGAGATCGAGTTCCAGACACTGGAAATTGAACTCTGCAACAAGAAGATCCGTGAGGCCAATGCCCGCATCGCTGAGAAAAAAGAAGAACTCGCTGCCAATCAGGAAGTTATCAAGGAACGCGAGGGCGATTTGGAGGTGAAGAAGGGCGAACTCGACGAGATCATGGAAGAGACTCGTGCCGAAGAGGATAAGTTGAAGGAGAAGGTGAAGGATTTGGAGTCGAAGATCGAGACCCGTCTGCTGACCTCTTTCAAGCGCATCCGCAAGAACGCCCGTAACGGTCTGGGTGTCGTCTATGTGCAGCGTGATGCCTGTGGCGGTTGCTTCAACAAGATCCCGCCCCAGCGTCAACTCGACATCAAGATGCACAAGAAGATCATCGTGTGTGAATACTGTGGTCGTATCATGATCGACCCTGAACTGGCTGGCGTGAAACTCGACAAGATGGGTATGGAGCAGCCGAAGAAGACCCGCAAGCGTTCCATCCGTAAGACGGCTACATCGAAGAAGGTCGATGATGCCAGCGATATGGAATAAACCTCCGGTTCGAAATCAATGAAAATGACCTGCTGTCCGATAGGGTGGCAGGTCATAATTTTTCATAATCAGGAATGTCTGGCAGGAATAAATATTTTTGATGCTCATAATCCATCTTGCAACAGTAGTGCTCTAGGCCGTTGCTGATGATGAGATAGTCCACCCTGAGCAGGAGATTATAAGCCGATATCTGGTCGAACACTTTTTGTTGCAGCGGCACGTTAGGCGCCTTGTATTCGATGATCATCTGCGGTTGTGCCACCTTATTATATAAGATAGAGTCGCAGCGCAACCGTTTGTCGCCTATTTGCAGTTCTATCTCGTTGCCAAGCAGTCCCTTGGGATAGCCCTTGTGCTCCACCAGGTAGTGCGTGAAGTGCTGTCGAACCCATTCCTCAGGTGTCAAAGCCACGTATTTTCTGCGCAGTAAGTCGAAAATCATACGCTTTCCGTCCTTCTCCGTGATTTTTATTTCGTATTGTGGTAGGTTTAATCGAAACATTTTTGTAACTTTGTAGCCGCAAAAGTACAAATAATAATCGAGAAAAGCGAATGGCAGAGGCAAAAAATGTCAGTTTCGATAGTATTATGAACGACTTGAAGGCGCGAAAGTTTCTTCCAGTCTACTATCTGATGGGCGATGAATCGTACTACATCGACCAGATTTCGGACTATATCGCTGAGCATGTGCTGCTACCCGAAGAGCGTGATTTCAACCAGACGATCCTCTTTGGCAGCGATGTGACTGCCTCACAGATAGCCGATGCCGCCCGTAGATACCCCATGATGTCCGAACATCAGGTGGTGATCGTCAAGGAAGCGCAGAACATCAAGAATATAGAGGCTTTGGAGAAGTATTTCAAGGCTCCGCAGACCTCCACGATCCTCGTTTTTTGCCACAAAAACGGCACTATCGACGGTCGAAAACGGGAATATGTGAAGGCCATTCAGGGTGCTGGCGTGCTTTTTGAGAGCAAAAAACTGCGCGACAGAGACCTTCCGCCCTTCATCGAGCACTATTTGAAGCAGAAAAACGTGAGTATCGACGCGAAATCCACGCAGATTATTGCGGATTCCATCGGGGCCGACCTCAGTCGACTCACCAGTGAACTGGATAAGGTGATTTTGTCGCTGCCGGAGCAGGATAGGAGAGTGACGCCCCAGGTGGTGGAAGAGCAAATCGGAGTCAGCAAGGACTTTAATAGTTTTGAACTCCGAGATGCCATTGTAAACCGCAATGTGTTCAAAGCAAACCAGATAGTAAAATATTTTGACGATAATCCAAAGGCGGGTAGCATCTACTCCTTTCTCCCAATGCTCTTTAATTACTTCCAAAATCTCATGATCGCTTATTATGCGCCAAATAATAAGAGTCAGGAGGGAGTAGCAGAGTGGTTGGAACTGAGAAATCCATGGGCTGCGAAGGAGTATATGAATGGCATGCGAAACTACTCCGGCATGAAGGTGATGCAGATTATTGGCAAGATTAGAGAGATTGACGCCAAAAGTAAAGGTTTAGACAACCCAAATACCCCTCCTGGAGAACTGATGAAGGAATTGATTTTTTACATTTTGCACTAAAAAGTACCCTTTTCCGCTTCTAGAATTTCTAAAAATTGCACTTTTCAGGAGTGCTTTTTTTAGCCCCAAAACCCTATAAAAACAGGGGTACCGAGAGATTCTTACCCTCTCAAAACTCGCGTATTTCCAGATTCTCCAATCATCGTGCAGAATATCGCCAGAATGACGAATTTTGAGATTTTCGCGCTTTCAGGATTTGGCTTTCACATCCGTTAAGATTTAAGTATTTTGATTTTGCTTTTCAAATCTTTATTCCGATTTTGAATTCTTGTGCTCTTATATTGTAAATTTAGGATTTAAAACATACATTTAGTGTTGTTCGGTTTAAATATCAATATCCAAATTTCCAACTTTAATTTTGCACATTCATAAATATACACATGTCTTATTTGTTTGATAAGTAATCGAAAATCAGCGGTTTAGATTTAAATACCGCCAAAACTTCCAATCTGCAACCTATATTCAGATCTCTAATTCTGTATATACCCATCTATTTCGAGCAAATTTACATAAACACCTTATTCATAGCCAATTATTTAACTTTTAAATACAAAATTAATCCTTTGTAACGATTTATGCCTGTAAATTCACGTTTGTAATCAAAAAGCCCATCATTACATTTCCAATGCTTTTCGTTTACAAATATGAAAACGCAAATTAAAATTATTAATTCTTAAATTCTCTCTACATTTGTTGGTCATTTCAGTTTTTTGTTTTACCTTTGTAAACGAAACCCTAAAAGGGCAAAAATGCCCCTTTTTTAATGTCATAAGAAAATGAAGGATCGAATCAGGCAAATTATGGAGTCCCAGCACATGACTCAACAGGTGTTCGCTGACTACATCGGACAGTCACCTGCAACCCTCAGTAGCATCTTCAACGGACGCACCCGTCCTACTCTAAACATCGTCGAGGCTATCAAAAAGAAAATTCCTAACATTAGCACCGACTGGTTGATGTTTGGTTCTGGAGAGATGTATTTATCGGATCAGAACCCTGAAAATGCCTCCCAGGAGATGACTGATCAGGGTGCAAATGGCACCTCGACGAACCAAAATCTGATGTTCGATTTCGAGTCATCACCCGCTCCTACCCCCCAAAATGGCCCTTCATCGATGCCAAAATTTAATAGTGTACGAAATACACGCCCAGAAATCGAGCCAACGGAAGTAAAATTCATTGACAAACCGCAACGAAAGATTGTCGAAATCCGTGTCTTCTACGATGATCAGACCTTCGACACCTTCGAGCCGAAGAAGAAATAAATATTTTGTGGTTTCAAATAATTGTAGTACCTTTGTGCCCAGATTCACTAAGGTACTATTTTTATGAAGAAGTATTTGCTCGACCTCAAGGTCAAGTCGGTGGAATGGATTCACGAGCGCTATGTGTTGATCAGGCTGACTGACGACAAGCCTCTGCCTGAGATGCAGCCAGGACAGTTCGTGGAGATCCGTGTCGACGGCTCGCCCTCCACCTTCCTCCGACGCCCCATATCCATCAACTTCGTCGATCAGGCGCAGAATGAACTCTGGCTCTTGGTTGCTGCCATTGGCGACGGCACCAAACGACTGGCTGCGTTCCAGCCAGGCGAGACGCTCAACTGTCTGTTGCCCTTGGGTCACGGTTTTACGATGCCAGCCTCCAAGGACGAACGAATCCTGCTCGTTGGCGGTGGTGTGGGCGTGGCTCCCCTGCTCTATATGGGTGCCACGATGCAACAGATGGGCTGCAAACCCACCTTTCTCCTGGGTGCCAGGACGGCCAAAGACCTGCTGATGCTGGAAATATTTAAAAGGTACGGGCGCGTGTATGTGACCACTGAGGACGGCTCCGAGGGTGAAAAAGGCTTCGTGACCAACCACTTGTTGCTGCAAAAGGAGCGTTTCGACCGTATCGCCACCTGTGGCCCCACGCCGATGATGAAAGCGGTGGCCCGCTACGCCCGTCAGAGTGAGACGGACTGCGAGGTGTCGCTCGAGAATCTGATGGCCTGTGGCCTGGGCGCCTGTCTCTGTTGTGTGGAGAAGACCACGGAGGGCAACCTCTGCGTGTGTAAGGAAGGACCAGTGTTTAATATTCGGAAGTTGTTATGGCAAGACTAAATGTAAAGATAAAGGACCTCGCGCTGAAAAACCCCGTGATGACCGCATCCGGCACCTTCGGCTACGGGTTGGAGTTTGCTGACCTGATGCCCCTCGACGGCATTGGCGGCATCATCGTGAAGGGTACGACGCTCCGTCCCCGTGAGGGTAACGACTATCCCCGTATGGCTGAGACGGCTGCTGGCATGCTCAACTGCGTGGGGTTGCAGAACAAGGGCGTCGATTATTTCTGCGAACATATCTATCCGCAGATCAAGGATATCGACACGAACATGATTGTCAACGTAAGCGGTTCTTCGCCAGACGATTATGCCGAGTGCGCCGCCCGTATCGATGCCTTGGAAAAGATTCCTGCCATCGAGTTGAATATCTCCTGTCCGAACGTGAAGGACGGCGGTATGGCCTTTGGTGTCACCTGTGCAGGTGCCTCCAGCGTGGTCAAGGCCGTGCGCCAGCGCTACCACAAGACGCTCATCGTGAAACTCTCGCCCAATGTGACGAGCATCACCGAGATTGCCCGTGCCGTCGAGGCGGAGGGTGCCGACAGCGTCTCGCTCATCAACACGCTGATGGGCATGGCGATAGACATCGAGAAGCGCAAGACGCTACTGAGCATCAACACTGGCGGACTCAGCGGCCCCGCCATCAAACCCGTTGCCCTGCGGATGGTGTGGCAGGTGGCGAAGGCGGTGAAGATACCCGTCATAGGCCTGGGCGGCATCTGTACGGCGAAGGATGCGATAGAGTTCCTGATGGCAGGCGCCACCGCCATTGAGATAGGCACTGCCAACTTCCTCGACCCCACCGTGAGCATCAAGGTGCGCGATGGCATCAATGCCTGGCTCGACAGCCACGGTTGCCAGTCCGTGCAGGAAATCATAGGAGTGATATCATAAGATATTCTTCATATGGAAGTATAGAGAAAAATGTAAACAGGACTCTCTCCTATAATTAAATGGCCAGGGGGAAAAGAAAAGGAATTGAAATATATTATTCCCAATGCCCCACAATTTGAACGTTATATAGAGCCGTTTGTAGGTGGTGGCTCTGTTTTCATGAGTATCGAGGCCATGGATTATTTCATCAATGACTTTTCGACTGAACTAATAGAACTTTACCGATGTATTGAAAAAACGGATAGTGAATTCTTTCGGTATGCAGAAATGATGGATGAGTCTTGGGATAGGGCCGGCCTTTTTTTAGGACAAATACTCAACTTGTTGAAGCATATATTCGTTATAGGAACAGTTTGATTGACCAACTTGAATTAAAGGAGTTTGTCCATTCGTTCTGCAAGGACAACAAGTATTCTATTATAGATATTATTGGAACAGAATTATCTTCATTACCAAGTGTTCTCATAAAGGAAATGGAGAAGAACTTATTCCGTAAAATGGTACGAATGCGAGAGTTGGAAATTGAAAAGCATAAATTACCTGATGGCGATTATATAAACAGCAAATCAAATTACAAGGTAGATAGAACTGTAAAAACTGAGGGCTGGCAATCGCCAGCCCTCAACCAACACAAAAACTAAACTAGACTTAACTAAAGCGAATCTGGATTTATCACAAACCCATGATTGCAATTGCAAATATACGATTTAAAACCGAAATTGCAAGCAATTTGTGGGATTTTTTAGTGATTCGTATATGTTTTTTACAACTTAGTTGACTTATTGAGCATAAAGTGGTCTAAAATGGTCATGGCTGCCATCGCTTCCACAATGGGAACGGCACGAGGCAGGACACAAGGGTCGTGACGACCTCGGGCGGTGAGTGTCGTGGGGTTGCCTTCGAGGTCGACAGTGTCCTGTTCCGTCAGGATGGTGGCAACGGGTTTGAAGGCCACACGGAAGTAGATGTCCTGACCGTTGCTGATGCCGCCCTGAATGCCGCCGCTGTGATTGGTTGAAGTCGTGACCTCACCTTGGGCTTGGGGGATAAAGACATCGTTCTGCTCGGAGCCACGGGCGGTGACGCCAGAGAAGCCCTCGCCGTATTCGAAGCCCTTGACGGCATTGATGCTGAGCATGGCAGCGCCTAAGACGGCATGGAGTTTACCGAACTCGGGCTCGCCCAGTCCGGCAGGACAACCCTTAATGACACAAGTGATGATGCCACCGATGGTATCGCCTTCGGCCTTGACCTTCTTCACCAGTTCTTCCATCTGTGCGGCCTTTTCCGCATCCGGACAGCGTACAGCATTGGTCTCCGTCTGACTCAGGTCGTAGAGATGATAGTCGCGTTCCAGGGCGATATCGCCAATCTGCGAGGTGTAGGCCTGGATGCTGATGCCGAGTTGACGGAGCGCCAACTTAGCCAGTGCACCACCCACGCAACGGCTGATGGTGATACGGGCCGAGGAGCGTCCGCCACCCCGATGATCGCGCGTACCATATTTATAATGGTAGGTGTAGTCGGCATGGGAGGGACGGAACAGGCAGCGCATGTTCTCGTAGTCCTGCGAGTGCTGATTGGTGTTGCGCACGATAAAACCGATGGGGCAGCCCGTAGACTTGCCCTCAAAGACGCCACTGAGCAGTTCCATCTGGTCGGCCTCCTGACGGGAGGTGGTGATACTGCTCTGTCCTGGACGACGGCGGTTGAGTTCCTGTTGGATGAAATCCACGTCGATTTCTATGCCGGCAGGCATCCCGTCGACCACACCTCCGATGGCCTCACCATGACTCTCACCGAAGGTCGTCAGCCTAAATAGAGTTCCAAATGTATTCATAGGGTGGGAGGGTTAATGGCAGTGTCCGCAGCCGCAGCCTTCTCCGTGGTGGTGGTCATGTCCGCAACCTTCGCCGCAACCGTCGCCACAGCCTTCGCAGCCGTCACCATGATGATGTCCACAACTGCTGCATCCGCCTGTCAGATGCTTGATCAGGTGTTGTATCTCCTCCTCAGTGGCCTCACGGTTCTCAATGACTGTGCCTGTGAAGTTCAGTGTCTTGCCAGCCAGGGGGTGGTTGGTGTCGAGGGTGACGCCATCTTCCTCTATTTTCAGGACTTTGGCCATGAAACGGTGGTCCTCATTGTCCATCAGGGTGATGATGGCACCTTCGTAGATATTGTCGTGGTCGAAGTGGCCGTTGATCATAAAGGTCTCCCTGCCCAGTTTGTGGACACCCTCGGGGTCGTATGCGCCGAAAGCGTCTGCCGGTTCCAGGGTGAAGTCGAACGTGGCGCCGCTCTCTTTCTCGATCAGTTGCTGCTCGAAGGCATCTAATGACACACCGAAACCCGTGATGAACTGGAACGGATGTTCCTCAGAGGTCTGCTCTTCCAGTTCTTTTTTGCCGTCAGCCACCGTATAAAGTTGGTAGTTGGCTGTGATAAACCTGTTTTTTTGCTCCATATTATATATAATAATGTATACGGCTGCAAAGATAATAATAAAATTTGAGATATTGTTGATTTGAGTCAAAAATAAGGCTGTTTGCGCACACAATTCGCAAAAATGCTTGTAAATGTCCGAAAATCACCGTACCTTTGCACCGTCAAAAGACATTTAGGATAACAATTTAAGTTTAAAGTAGGGGCATCAGGATAACAAATCGCCCCGAGTAAAAAAAGAAAGGGTAAAAAGATGAAAAAGATGATTTTGACAATGGTTGCAATGCTGAGTATGACTATGGCATTCGCAGAGAATGAGAACGCAAACAGTGTGAACAATGTCGAGGCTTACGACATGAGCGTCAATATGAATAAACTCTCAGAGGCCTTGGCACTGACTGCCGACCAGATTGAAGCAGTGGCAGAGATCCATCACACCTTCTCGGCTGAGATGATGTTCGCAGCCCAGTACAACAAGGAAGAGCGTGAGGCTCGTGTCCGTGAGGCCGTCGAGAAAGACGTGAAGTGGATGCGCTACGTGCTTAATGAGAAGCAGATTCGTAAGTACCTCGTGCTGCTGAATGCTACATTGAACAACCGTGGTTTAAACAAGTAAGAAAAAGTAAGTGATTATTTAAATGGAAGGGGCATTCCGAGAGGGGGTGCCCCTATTTTTTCCCCCGAATATTTGCAAGTCTCGTTTTTTTTTGCTTATTTTGCACACAAATAGCAATCTAAACACTAAAAAGATGAAAAGTTTCAAGTACATTATCATGTCGATGGTGGCTGCCGTGCTGGTCAGTTGCGGTACTACCAACACCGTACCCATTACGGGTAGAAAGCAGAGTCTGATGGTTAGCGACGGTGAGGTGCTCAGTCTCTCGACGCAGCAGTATCAGGAGTTTATGAAGACGGCCAAACTCTCTACCAACCAGACCAATACGGCGATGGTGAAGCGGGTAGGGCAGAACCTGGCCAGTGCTGTGGTGAACTATCTGAATGCCAATGGTATGTCAAACGATGTTCAGAACTACAAGTGGACATTTAATCTTGTGCAGAACAATCAAGCAAATGCCTGGTGTATGCCTGGCGGACTGATCTGCGTTTACGAAGGCTTGTTGCCCATCACGCAGAATGAGGCTTCGCTGGCTATTGTGCTGGGACACGAGATTGCCCATGCTGTGGCCCGTCACTCGGCAGAGCAGATGAGTACGCAGATGAAACAGCAGTACGGTATGCAGGTGGGTGCAGCCCTCGCAGGTGTACTGGGTATGGGTCAGAACACCCAGTCGATCATACAGGCCATTGCGGCACAGGGCTTTAACTTCAAGAACCTGAAATACTCGCGAGACCACGAGAACGAGGCCGACCACATGGGACTGATCTTTGCGGCTATGGCTGGTTATGATCCTCAGGTGGCCACTACTTTCTGGCAACGTATGGCAGCGTCGAACCAGAACCAGACGGCTGAGTTCCTGAGCGATCATCCCTCTGATGCCACACGTATCAAGAATATACAGGGTTGGATGCCTGAGGCATTGAAGTATTATAAGCCGAAGACGACCACTACGACGACAACACGGGCTGCCACTACCACGAAGAAGGCAGCCACAACCACAAAGAAAACCACAACAACCAAGAAGTCGACAACAACCAAAAAGACTACGAAAAAATAGTCAGATTCAGTTTTTAAGACAACGAATTACACGAATTTCACGAATTCATTGTCCGCAAGGGGGGCAATTCGTATAATCCGTGTAATTCGTTTTTTATATTTGATTGCTTCTTAAATTCTCTTCTGTAATTGTTATATTTCCGCCTTTTTTAAGGCTACCGAAGAGAATCTCCCGCATCAGCAGGGGTTTCAGTTTACCAGTGATGACACGATCCATCTCACGGGCACCGTATTCCTTGGTGAAGCCCTCTTTCAACAGATAGTTGAAGGCCTCGTCGGTGAGGGTCATCTGCACCTGACGTGCTGTGAGTTTTTCTTGCAGTTCACCCAGTTTTTTGCGCAGGATGAGGGTGGCCATTGTCTGGTCCATATCATTGAAGACCACCGTACCGCTGAGGCGGTTGATGAACTCAGGCTTGAAGGTCTTCTTCACCTGTTTCAGCATGGCTTCCCCACGACTGACATTTCCTGAGAATCCGATGTTGGCCTGCGCTGCAAACTGGGCACCTGCATTCGAGGTCATGATCAGAATCACGTTACGGAAATCCGCCTTGCGCCCCTTGTTGTCCGTCAGACGGGCATAATCCATCACTTGTAAAAGAATATTGTAGATGTCCTGGTGGGCTTTTTCTATCTCGTCGAGCAGCAGGACGCAGTTGGGCGTCTTGCGGATGGCATCTGTCAGCAGACCACCATCCTCATAGCCCACATAGCCCGCTGGCGAGCCAATCAGTTTGGCAACGGTATGCTTTTCTGTGTATTCGCTCATGTCGAATCGCAACAGTTCAATGCCTAATTCCTGCGCTAACACACGGGCTACTTCGGTTTTACCAACACCGGTAGGGCCAACAAACAAGAGCGAGGCGAGAGGCTTGTTGTCATCGAGCAGTCCTGCCTTCGACATCTGCACAGCCTCTACCACCTGGCGCACCGCCTCGTCCTGTCCGTAGATTTTACTGCTGATGCGTTCATAGAGCGTTTCGAGGGCGGCATTGTCATCTTCTTTCATCGCCAGAGCATCCACCTTACAGGTCTTGGAAAGGATGTCGGCAACAAGGGCTTTGTCCACCGTCTGACGCTTCTGACCCCTGATGGGATGGATCTCACGATAGGCACCAGCCTCGTCAATCAGGTCGATGGCCTTGTCTGGCAGAAAACGCTCGTTGATATACTTGGCGCTGGCGGTGACGGCAAAGTCGAAGGCCTTGTCGGCATAATAGACCCCATGAAACTGCTCGTAGTTCTTTTTCAGTTGTTTCAGGATTTCCAAGGTCTCTTCCTGTGTGGGCTCTGCAATGTCTATCTGCTGGAAACGGCGCACCAGTCCTTTCGACTTGGAGAAGTGGCGGTTGTATTCCTCGTAGGTCGTAGCACCGATGAAGCGGATATTGCCTGATTCCAGATAAGGCTTCAACATATTCGAGGCGTCCATCGAGCCCTCGCCAGTGGCTCCAGCCCCCACAAGGTTGTGGATCTCGTCGATATAGACGATGTTGTTGCTGGCTTCCTGCGTGATGCCGTCCATCACCTCCTTGATACGTTTCTCGAAGTCGCCACGGAACTGCGTACCAGCCAACAGCGTGCCGAGGTCGAGTTGGTAGATCTTGCTGCCTTTCAGTCGGGCTGGTACATCCCAACCGTTCTCGATATAAGAGGCCAGGCCATAGACGAGTGCCGTCTTTCCCACACCTGGTTCTCCGATATGCAATGGGTTGTTCTTCTCCTTGCGACAGAGCACTTGGATGGTGCGCTCCAACTCTTGTTTCCGTCCTATCAACGGGTTGTGCTGCTGGTAGGTGTCGTTCAGGCAGGTGACGAGTTTCCGCCAAGGTTCCTTCTCATCTGACAATCCCTCTACCTCATCGTCCATATCCGCCTGATCGTGGTCGTCTTCATAGCGTGCCACCAGTTCACTCAGAAAGTCCTGTTTCCAATCGCCCAACAGGTCTTTGAGCAGATAGGCAGCATACGACTCTTTCAGGTCGAGGATGCCCTTCACGATATGTGGCACATAGATGAAGTGGGCACTCGAATTCTGCACGATCCTGACGGCAGTGGTCAGGGCTTCGCTCAACTGCTGACTGGTGCCGATGGCGTAGTTGCCCACCTCTTCCGGCACGTGTTCCATCTTCTCGAAATAGTCCTTCAAACTGCGGTGGACGATATTGATGTCCACATTGCAGTCGATCAGCGTCATGTTGAATTCATATTGCTTCAACAGGGCATAGAGGAAGTGCTCTGGCGTGGTAAACTCGTGGCGGTACTTCTGTGCCGCCTCGTGCATCTCTTCAAATGCCTCGTTGACTTTCTGTGTATAGTATATCTCCATAGGTCTTCTATTCTTCTTCGGGTTCGTAAGTCAGTCGTAGGGGGTAGCCCTCGTTTCGTGCCATCTGTGTGGCCTTGTTCACCTTCGACACGGCAATGTCGTAACTATAGATGCCCACCACGGCCTTGTCAGAGTGGTGCACTTGCAGCATCAGCGCCTGCGCCTCTGTCTCGGACTTGAAGAAAACCACTTTCAGGATCTTCACGACAAACTCCATCGTGGTGAAGTCGTCGTTGTAGATCGTCACCTTGTAGCGGCGTGGCTCCTTCAGGTTGGTCCGCTGTCGCTCTTTCGTTGCAGATTGTTCTTTTGCCATACTGGCGACAAAAGTACACAAAAAAAGCCACACCTCCAAGAGATGTGGCCATTTTTTATGGATTTGTGTTCTATAATCCTTAGAAATTGTAGTACAGACCGAAAGTGATATTCGTAGCATCGAGGTTCAACCCGAACTTGCTGACGTTGTTGTCGTCACCATCGGGATTGAACTGATCCCAACCGAGGAAACCGATGTGAGAAACGAAACTCAGTTGGTCAGTAAGGTTAACGGCAATACCTGGCTGGAAGCCAATGGCAATCTCAGTCCAGTCAGCCTTAGAAGCAGATGTGAAACCAACACCACCGTCAACGAACAGGTTTACCTTACCCAGTTTAGTGAAAGTGTAACGTGCGTAGGGAGCGATAGAGAAAGCACTCTCGCTCATACCGTTAACACCATTAAACTTGTCATTCTGATAACCGATAACGGTACCGATGGCCCACTGGTCGTTCAGGTTGTAACCAATCTCAGGCATGATCTTGAAAGCAGTCTCGCTTCTGTCACCAGCATTCTTCTGAGAACTCCAAGCCTCAATAGCAAAACTACCACCAATGTAAACCTGAGCCTGCATGCTCACTGCTGCAAAAGCAGCAACCATAGTCATTAAAATCTTTTTCATTTTTTCTTCTTTTTTACTCGGGGCTTTGTTGTCCGCAGCCCCTACCTTAAACTTAAATTAGTTGTTTGACGGTGCAAAGGTACGATGATTTTGGATATCAACACATAAAATTGTCATGTTGTGTGCGCAAACAGCGTATATTTTTGACACAAATCAATCATATTTGGTTTTTTCTTTGTATTTTTGTAGCCATAATAATAAATAGGTAAAATTGTATGAAAAAGTTTTTTGTTGTAACTTTGTGTCTGGCCAGTACCTTATTGAATGTGTCGGCTCAGACGAAGAGTGGAGGCATCTCGAAAGAGATGTTGAAGGAAATCCAGAAGGAAGTGGAGGCTTCGCCTGCCAATAAGGCACTGGTGAATGCTGTGGCAGCCAACAGTATCGATGTGTTGGCTGTGAACCGTGATAATGCTGGGGCCTTCGACACCTATTTCAGTATCGAGACCCCCAAGCAGAGTATCACCGACCAGAAGTCGTCTGGACGCTGCTGGATGTTCAGCGGGTTCAACGTGTTGCGTTCCAACTTCACCCAGAAGCGTGACTCCATTCAGATTGAGTTCTCGCAGGCTTATCTTTTCTTCTGGGATCAGTTGGAGAAGGCCAACCTGATGTTGCAGGGCTGTGTCGATACTGGTAAGAAACCCATCGACGACCAGCGTGTGCAGTTCTTCTTCAAGAGTCCGATCGGCGATGGCGGCACGTTCTGTGGTGTCAGCGACTTGGCAGAGAAATACGGTTTGGTACCTGCGGAGGTGATGCCAGAGAGTTACAGTAGTGACAATACCTCGAAGATGCGCTCGCTGATTGCCTCGAAACTGCGTGAGTACGGACTCCAACTGCGTGACATGGCGCAGAAAGACCGTAAGCAGGCCAGTATCGACAAGGCGAAGGCCCGTATGTTGGCGCAGATCTACAAGATGTTGGTGATGACCATTGGCGAGCCTGTACAGAAGTTCACCTATGCCTTTAAGAATAAGAGCGGCAAGGCTGTCAGTCCTGCCAAGACATACACTCCGCAGTCGTTCTATCAGGAAGTGGTAGGCGGCCCCATCAACGGCACATTTATTATGGCGATGAACGATCCCCGTCGTCCTTATTACAAGACCTATGAGGTAGAGTACGACCGCCACACCTACGACGGTCACAACTGGCGTTACATCAATTTGCCGATGGACGATATTGAGCAGATGGCGATTGCCTCATTGAAGGATGGGCGTAAACTCTATAGCAGTTATGATGTGGGTAAGTTCTTAGATCGCAAGCGTGGCTATGCCGATACAGAGAACTTCGATTACGAGTCGCTCTTTGGTACGACCTTCGGGATGGACAAGGCCCAGCGTATTTCCACCTTCGACAGTGGCTCTACTCACGCTATGACTCTGACAGCCGTTGACCTCGATGGTAAGGGTAAGGCCACCAAGTGGAAGGTAGAGAACTCGTGGGGTGCCTCATGGGGCCAGCAGGGTTATCTGATCATGACCGACCGTTGGTTCCGTGAGTATATGTTCCGTCTGGTGGTCGACAAGAAATATGTACCTGAAAAAATCCTCCAGGCTGCAGAGACAGAGCCCATCATGGTTATGCCCGAGGATCCCCTCTTCCTCCCTGACGAGTAACTAGGAAGATGCCATGAAAACTATAGTCTCATGCCGAGAAAGGCACGGGCACGCCACTTGTTTTGATTAACGGTTACTTTGTCGTTGTCAAAGACGGAGTTGTTCATCACAAGGGTGGCACCGGCAAAATAGCGAGGTGAGAAATAGTAGACAATGGCAGCGCGTTCGTTGAAAATCATATTGAAGTTTAAGTGTTTGGACTCCTGAAGTTCATCATTGATGGTCAGTTTGTTGTGTTTATATACTACAACAGTGGGCAGGAGGGAGAGGTGTAACAGCCATTTCTTGCCTGGCACCCAATTTTAGCCGTAGCCTCCACCGATACCGATGTGGTTGATTTCAATTTTTATGTCAGGGGCATCTGGTTTGTGATTCTTCAATTCATCGCCAGTCTTAATGCTACCACCCTGATAACTGATACCGGCCAGCCATGAACCAGCAGAACGCCGCTGGATCCAACTCTGCGTAAAGGCAGCGGGATAGGAAAAGCGGCGATGGTTGAAGGTGTAGTAGCCTACCAAGTTCAGCACTTTCAACGTTACGTCTCCCGACTCAAGTCTATGCTCTCCTTCGTCACCATAGATGTCGCCAGTTAAAGATTCTGACCGCTGATAACTAAGGTCGAGACTGAAGCGGCGGCTGTAATAATTGAAATTGAACTCATAGTCCTTGTAAACCCCTTTCCATTTGGCGGGATTGATAGCAACTCCGACTCCTAATCCGCGGTAAATGGCGGCTATGGAAAACGTGGTCTTATTGCTGGTGCTGAGATCTGCCTTCGAGTAGACACTATCAACTGTTCCCTTTGCATGGAACGTATTGCCTGTCTGGTTCATCCTCACCTTCAGTGTCAGGCTACCCTCTGGACGCATGACATAAACAGAGTCATACTTTGAGTTATTATAACGAACAGTTAGTTTGTCTTGAAAACGTTTCAGAAAAGATGTCTTTTGGAGCATGGTACTATCAGTGGCACTGCTTTGTATCACGCTGTCTGTGACAACGTCCTGCGCCCCTACAGGACTCCAAGACAGATAACATATAAGAAATAAAACGCTTATTCTACGTAACATGGTATTCATTTTTTCTTACTGTTACAGCCGACAGGTCAGACCTATCTTAGTTTCAAAGGTTCTGGCATGCACCGTACTGTTCTGACGCGGAATCATGCCTGTTTCATAATAATAGTTGTAGTGTGTACGTCGGGCAAAGAATGAACCGGAGATGTTGAAGGACCATTGACGGGCTACGTGAAACTCAAGGACGGGATTGATAACCAACAGGGCCGCATTACTATTGTCGCCCTGTACGTTCAGGTAGTGCAGGTCAGCGGTGCCGTCGACGTATGGCTGCAGTTCCTTGTCCTCGTAGCCCTTCCATGTGTAGATGCGGAAGTACTTGGCATTGAGCATGAAGCGTCCTAACTTTCCGAAATCGAGTTTCGTGCACGACTTAATGCTGAATCCGCTACCCATGTTGTAGTCGCGCTCAATGACGTTGAAGTAGTCACTCTTGGTACCACCTAGTAAAATGCCGCTGACGAAGAAACGCTGTTCTATATTCGACAGGGCTCCTGGCTGTGCCAGTGAGAAGATGACACCAGGGCCGAAACCGGCAGCCTCACTGATGCGGTAAGGTGTGAGTTCAGAGCCGTCTTCGATAGGCTTGGCATCATAAAAATTGAAGTGCTGGTAGATACCGAACTCACCCGCCATTTCTCTCTTATCAAGAATCGGCGTACTCCACAGACGTCCCACGATGTTTAGCGTATTAACCATAGGCTGTCCGCCACCAAAGGCCATGTTCGACTCTATGTCAAAGAAGTCATAGGGTTTGGTATGCTTTTCGCCATCAACCGATGTACCATAGGTCAGCGTCAGGTTGACATACGGCGCATGGATGCCACGGAACAGCGCGCCATCATCGGCTAAGTAGCGCCAGCCGACAGAGAAAGAGGCCTCGATGGGAATCTCATGGAAGTCATGATAGCGATAATTCCTGCTTTTCACACGCCAGGCATCACCGCTGATAATACGGTGCAAACCCTGTATGGGGTTGATGATGGTAGCAGTAGCCTCACGTAAGAAACGCTTGAAGCCACGATCGCGGTCGTCGAGTATGGTGAGACTCAGTCGGTGCGTCATTTCACCGATGGCCATACCGCCACAGGTGGTAGCAATAATATCGTTGATGGCTGGTGGCTCTGTCTCACCGAAGAATTCCCACATTGCCGAACCCAGCAGTGAGAAGGGTGCTGACTCCCAGAAGGAGAGTCCGTTGGTACGGGCGGCATTGAAATAGAGGTTGCCGTGATACGGATGAGCAAACATGTTGGTAATGAAGAAGTCGTTATCCCATACCATACCATCGGTGAAGTTGCGTTTCAGCGAGTTCAGGGTGGTCTGCGAGAACTCTTCATTTAGTATAAAGCGGTCGAACAGATGTACCCCCACATTGATAGCCGTCACCTCAGCGGCAGCTTGCCAAGGGCGTTTCTTGACGGGCTGTGCCATCGTAGAGTCTGTAAAAACCAGTTTCGAACGTTTCTCTTCCCATGCCCGTTTCCACGTATCGTGCATGTCTCGTGGCCGGCGGTAGGTCAGACCCAGTTCAAAAAGTGGACGGTTGCGGTAGGTCTCGTTGCGGTCGTAGTATCGCGTAATTCCCCAGCCCACAGAGGCAAAGGCACCGTATCGCTTGCTGAACTGGTAGTCGACATTCATTCGAGCCTGCAGCGAATAGAGGCGTTCGGGTTTGTCGTTGCTGTTCTTCTCGAAGGTCTCCACGTGGTAGTAACCCAAGTCGCCGCTTAAACTCCATTTCGGCGACATCTGAAAGTATTGTCCCAATCGGTAGAACAGGGCTCCCGAGAACTTCGAATCGAGACCCATGAAGTGCGTACCCACACCCCACATGTTATACGTACTCTTGTTACGGTAGCGTAAGGCGAGGTTTATCTTGGTCGACGAGCCACCATAGAACATCAGGTCAATCTTGGTCATCGGGTTAATGTTCACCAGACCTATCTTATGGCCAATGCTGTCGTGCGATATATTGACAAGTCCCACCTGCCAGCCTTTTGGGCGTTTATAGCCATAGTTGATCAAGCCTACCTGTGCACCATTGAGCGAGTCGGCGTAGTTGATGGCACCTAACTGTACGCAGCGCTGCATGCCCGATGAGACATTCAGAATGGCAGACAACTGTAAGCCCTTGTCCATGCCAGTTGTAATGTTGCTGGTACTGCTCAACTGCAAACCATTGAACTTATGTGCTGATATGTTCGACACACCAGACAACTGTAGGCCGTGGCCACCATCAGCAGCCACTGATGAAATGACGCCAAACTGCACACTCTTCACAGAGTCCTGAACACTGACAATACCTACAGGTGAATGCTGAGCCATGAGGGATGTACTGACATACAACAATATGACTAATAAACAGCTCTTTTTCATTATCATTGATAATAATTATTGCAAAAGTACGAATATGCAGATATGTCAAATGCTTAGTTCATCGAGCACAGTAATCAGGCGTTTGTCAAAACGCTTGTCGGTGCGGATGCACTCGGTGAAGGGGACATAGACAATATCATTGTTGCGTATGCCAATCATCACGTTGCGCTGACCTTGTATGATGGCCTCAATAGCACCCACACCGGTACAGCTGGCTAGGATGCGGTCGCGGGCTGATGGAGTGCCGCCGCGCTGTAGGTGGCCAAGAATAGATACACGCACGTCGAACTCGGGGAATTCATGCTTCACACGGTCGGCATAGTAGAGGGCACCACACTTGGGACTCTCCGAGACGATGACAATACACGACTTCTTCGACTTACGGATGCCACGGCCCATGAATGCCGCCAGCTGGTCAACGTCAGTTGATTCCTCGGGGACGATGGCAGCCTCAGCACCGCAGGCGATGGCACAATTCTGAGCCAGAAATCCGGCATCGCGGCCCATCACCTCGATGAAGAAGATGCGCTCATGCGAATTGGCCGTGTCGCGGATGCGGTCCACGCAGTCCATGATGGTGTTCATCGTCGTGTCGTAACCGATGGTGGCATCGGTGCCATACAGGTCGTTGTCGATGGTACCGGGCAGTCCGATGCAGGTGAAGTCATGCTCC
>JAGCRH010000071.1 GCA_017964785.1 Prevotella sp. | reverse complement strand
GTTTTGTCACTCCTTGCACCTCATCGTAACCCTTTGTCAACCGAGTCCGCAAAGTGACGAATCAGAAGCCCCGTAAATTCCTCGCGGTAGAAATACGTTGCAAAAATATACTGAAATTCGGTAACTACCAAATTCCAACCACCAAGTGTTAAAAATCAAAAGTAACTGAAAATGAGTGTTTTACAAATAGTTAGTATTAGATATTCCTGGTTGTTCGTACCCTTTTAGATACAATTCAAGAATGCTTTTTCTCCTATGCTTGTTACGTTCTTGGGTATATTGACAGAGGTAAGACCTGTGCAGTTATAGAATGCATTGTCTCCGATGCTTGTCACTTCATCTCCTAAAACATACTCTTCAACTTGATAGCCAAAATAACTCGATAAAGAATTGCCTATTCTGTATTCTTTTGACATTATTGCATTGCTGTTCAGAGCGACTTTTTTTAAGCCACATCCAACGAATGTCCAAGGTTCTATGTTTGTTACTCCTTTAGGTATGGTAATAGATGCCAAACTAAAACATTGATAGAATGCAGATTGTCCGATGTTCGTTATATTGTCGGACATTTTAACAGAGGTTAGATTATAACAGAATTGGAATGCACCTTCACCAATAGTCGTTATGCTGTTGGACATTTGGACAGAAGTTAGGTTATTGCAGTTATAGAATGCATAAGATCCTATATTCGTCACATCTTCTCCTAAGACATATTCTTTAACTTGAGTGCCAAAATAACTGGTAATTGGAGTAGGAGAACTTGATGGGTTATCTTTTGATACTATCGCATTGTTGTTTATTTCAACCTTTGTCAGATTACTACAACCGCGGAACGCATCTCTTCCTATTGTGGTCATACTATTAGGAATAGACACTGAAGTTAGATCAGAACTATTGTAGAAAGCCCATGTTCCAATGCCCGTCACACTATAATCTACTCCCTCATGATTTACTGATGACGGAATGACGACATCTCCATCATATTTGTTGGGTTTGCTTGTCACTTCGGCTGTCTTTGCCTCACTGTCTAAGTTGTAGTAGATACCGTTGATTTCCACTTTGTCGGCGCTTGCCAGCATTGGCAAGAAAACCAGGATAAGTAATAATGCTCGTTTCATATTTGTCTTTTTTGTTATTATTCTTAACTATTGAGTATCTGCTCCAGTGTGATGTCGGGATTGGATTCTCCGAAAACATCCTTTTTTAGTTTGAGTTTGCGATGCTGGATGGCAGAGACAGTGATGCAGTAGATGTTACCGATGGCGCGATTGCTGATGCCGAGTCGGGTGAGCAGACACAGGCGGATGTCGTCTTCCTGCATAGAAGGGTACTGTTCGCGTATCTTGGCAAAGCGGTTGTTGTCGATGGCGTTGAGCGTCCGCTCTATCTCGCTCCATTCGTGCGGACTGAGGTAGATGAGCGAATCGCCGCTCTGGTTGAGTTTCTTCATTGCCTCCGTACGTTCGAGGATGAAGTTCTGCAGGAATGCCACCACTTCATTGGCTTGGTGTAACAACGACTTCTGATGCGCAGCCTCCTGTTGAAGCCGGCGTTTCTCCTGTTCCTGCATACGGATGCGATAGCGAAGTGCCTGCACAACCGCAAGAAGGATGATCACCGAGGCAATGATGACAATCAGGAGCGTACGGCCATACATCTTTGAACGGTATTCCAGTTGTTGGTTCTCCATTTCCTTCCGCAATGTTGCCTGATAGTACTGGTCTTTCTGGCCAAGCGCCTTGTAATAGATGTCCTCTATCTGCCCGAAGGCCTCGTCCACGCTGTCCTCCAACTGTGTGGCTCCCATCCTTCGGAGGGCTATATTTGCGAGACTACTCTGCACGATATATGTCAGATGGACATCGTTACCTGAATCAATCCGCCGATAAACGGTTTCAGCAGAATCGAGCATATTCAGGCTGAGGTAACTGCGGGCCAGCACTTGTAAGGTGCCAGGTCGCAGATCGGTGGTCGCTGTTGATTCTGCCCGATGGGCGTAGTCGAGCGCCTGGCGATAGTCTTCCTGAGCCCAGGCGATGTTTGCCAGACTGGTGAGTGTCTGACACATCAGGTCAGTCATCTGCTGTTTCTCAGCGATATCGTATGCACGATGGATGAAGTCGAGTGCTTCGTCGTAGGAGCCCTCCGTGTTGAAAGCCACTTGTGAGGCGTATGTGCCAGCATAGTCGAGCAAGATGACATAGTTACGCTTGTCGTCGGGATGCTGCTCATAGACGCTCAGGGCTTTCTTCATCAGTCGCAATGCCTCCTCAGGGTTGCTCTGCGACAATGCCTCCGCCAATCGCTGGTACGCGATATAATAGGTGTGCCAGTCCTCCGACGCTTCCGCCAATTGGATGGTCTTTCGCAGCATGGTTTCACCCTGACGGATGCTGTCGTTGGCCAGAGCCGCCTCCGCTTCTTCCAGACAACGTGCTGCCGTCTGTGAATCCGCCCCCTGCTGTTGCTGACTGCAAGCAACCATCAGAATGCCTAAAATGAATATGTACAATGATCTTGTAAGCACAGTTATCAATTATTCATAATTCTCGGTTGCAAAGATACGACATTATTTCGAAAGTTGTATCGTTTGCCTATGGAAAATTTTCAGCCAAGAGAAAAATGGAAACTGCTGCAAATCAATGAATTATGAAAAACTGTACATTGCCCCCTATGGAAAATTTCCAGCAAAGGTATGGAAAGAGCAGTCAGTTTCACTACTAAGTAAGGGAAATCTGCTGAGTAAGGGGGATTTCCCCTGATTCATTTACTTGCTGCTTCCAGTTCTTTGCGGATGACGTTCTTACAGTCCTCAACCATCATCGGCAAACCGAAACTCCTTGCTAAAATCTTCCCTTGCACCTAATGGTCTGCCTGATTCTGTGCCTGTCCTGCCATCGCGACGAGGACGAGGAGAATGGTGAGGATGGTT
>JAGCRH010000070.1 GCA_017964785.1 Prevotella sp. | reverse complement strand
GTATCCCTGTGGCTACCGTCGGTGTGAACGGGGCCCAGAATGCCGCCATCCTCGCTGTTGAGATGATGGCGCTCAGCGACCCTTCTCTGGCGCAGCGCCTGGCCGTCTACAAGGGTAGTCTGAAGATCAAGATTGAAAAGGCCAACGAGGAATTAGCACAGATAAAATATGAGTATAAGACGAATTAGTGCGGAGGCCCGTGTCGGTACTATCGGCATTGGCGGCTCCAACCCCATCCGCATCCAGTCGATGGCGACGGTGGATACTAACGATACCGAGGGCTGTGTGGCTCAGGCCAAGCGTATCATCGACGCTGGTGGCGAACTGGTGCGTTTCACCACCCAAGGCACCCGTGAGGCGGAGAACATGAAGAACATCTCTGCCCGTCTGAAGGCTGACGGTTATCAGACACCCCTTGTGGCTGATGTGCACTTCACGGCTCATACCGCCGATGTGGCTGCCCTTTATTGTGAGAAGGTACGTATCAACCCCGGCAACTATGTCGACCCTGGGCGCACCTTCAAGCATCTGGAATATACCGATGAGGAATATGCCGCCGAATTGCAGAAGATTGAGCGCCAGTTGGTGCCCTTCCTGAACATCTGCAAGGAACACCATACGGCAGTGCGCATTGGTGTGAATCATGGTTCACTGTCTGACCGTATCATGTCACGCTATGGTGATACGCCTGAGGGTATCGTGGAGAGTTGCATGGAGTTCCTGCGTATCTTCAAACGTGAGAACTTCAATGATGTGGTTATCTCTATCAAGGCTTCGAATACCGTTGTGATGGTGACTACCGTCCGTCTGTTGGTGAAGACGATGGACCAGGAGGATATGCACTACCCCCTCCACCTCGGTGTGACGGAGGCTGGCGAGGGCGAGGACGGACGCATCAAGAGTGCCGTGGGTATCGGTGCCTTATTGACGGAAGGTATCGGCGATACCATCCGCGTGTCACTTTCCGAGGAGCCTGAATGTGAGATCCCTGTGGCCCGCAAACTGGTGGATATGATAGATGAATGTGCCGCGCTCCGTGCTGAGGCCGAGGCCTCTATCAAGGATGACACCATCACCCTTACCCTCGATGCCCCCGACTGGGAAACCCTCCAACTGAAGGCTGCCATGGCCGTAGGCGCTCTGCTCATCGATAAGAAAGCTTCGAAACTAGTAATTAATCCTAGCAATCCTAGGGAACCTAGGGATCCTAGGATTGCTTGTATCCCTAGTCTAATAGAACTCGCTGATAGTATCCTCCAGGCCGCGCGTGTCAAGTTCACCAAGACCGAATACATCTCCTGCCCGGGCTGTGGGCGTACGCTCTACAATCTCCAAGAGACCATCGCCAAAATTAAAGCCGCTACGAAGGACCTTGTAGGCCTGAAGATCGGCATCATGGGCTGTATTGTCAATGGCCCTGGTGAGATGGCCGATGCCGACTATGGCTATGTGGGTGCTGGTCGAGGTAAGATCTCCCTCTACCGCGCCAAGGAGTGTGTAGAAAAGAATATCCCCGAGGCCGAGGCCGTCGACAAACTCCTCGAACTCATCCGGAAGGACAGAGGATCTTGATGAGTTCCTTCATGCCTTCTGAGGCACCCTTCTGAATCTGTTGGACCCGACCACCGGCACTGACGGGGTTGGGGTCTATCAGATAGACGGGGATGCCGGGACGGGCATAGTGGAGCAGGCCCGCAGCAGGATAGACCACCAGTGAGGTGCCGATGATAATCAGGATGTCGGCCTCCTGCACCTCCTCGGCAGCAATGGTGATGTTGGGCACAGCCTCGCCGAAGAATACGATGAAAGGACGGAGCAGCGAGCCGTCGCCGGCCTTCGTGCCGGGCTCTACCTCACAGTTCTCAGGGGTGAGTGTAATCTGGTAGCGCGGATCATCGACATCACGGCTGGAACATACTTTCATCAGTTCGCCGTGCAGGTGGATGACCTTCGAAGAACCAGCCATCTCGTGGAGGTTGTCGACATTCTGGGTGACGACGGTCACATCGTACTGCTCTTCCAGTTTTGCCACCAGTTTATGTCCCTCGTTGGGCTGCACGCCCCAGCACTTCTTGCGGAGCATATTATAGAAGTTGGTTACGAGTGTGGGGTCAGCCTCCCAACCTTCGTGGGTGGCCACCTTCTGTACGGGATAGTTCTCCCAGAGGCCGTCGGCATCGCGGAAGGTCTTCAGTCCGCTCTCCACCGACATGCCTGCGCCAGTCAATACAACAATCTTCTTCATAAGCAAAATGTTTTAAAACTGCTGCAAATTTACAAAAAGTGCCACAGATTTAGCATGTTTTTGCCGCTTTTTTGTATTAATCTGTGTTAATCTGTGTAATCTGTGGCCAAAAAGTATTACCTTTGCAGCCGATTTTAGAATTTACACATTATTTATAATAGAGAAAGAATGGATAAGGTAAGTTACGCTTTGGGTCTGGGAATTGGCCAGCAGTTGGCCCAGATGGGTGCCCAGGACATCAGTGCCGAGGATTTTGCACAGGCCATCAAGGATGTGCTGGAAGGCAACGAGTTGAAGGTGTCGCACCGTGAGGCTCAGACCATCGTACAGGACTATTTTCAGAAGCAGGAACAGAAACTGTCGGCTGAGCGTGCCGAGAAGGGCAAGGCTCATAAGGAGGCTGGTGAGAAGTACTTGGCTGAGAATGCCAAAAAAGACGGTGTCATCACCCTGCCCAGCGGTCTGCAGTATCAGGTGCTGAAAGAAGGCAATGGCAAGAAGCCGACGGCAAAGGACACTGTGATGTGCCACTATGAGGGTTTCCTGATCGACGGCACCGTGTTCGACAGTAGCATCCAACGAGGCGAACCCGCTACCTTCCCCTTGCAGCAGGTGATTGCAGGTTGGACGGAAGGTCTGCAGTTGATGCAGGAGGGTGCCAAGTACCGTTTCTTCATCCCCTACCGCCTGGGTTATGGCGAGGGTGGCGCCGGCAGTTCCATACCGCCGTTTGCAGCCCTGATTTTCGATGTGGAGTTAATACAAGTAGTTTAAACAAATAACAACAGAAAAGCAATGAAAAAATTGATGTTTGTAGCCGTTATGGCTATTGCAGCCGCAGCATTTACCGGTTGCGGCAATTCTACTCCGAAGGCCAGCCTGAAGAGCGATGTGGATACCATGAGTTATGCCATTGGTCTGGCACAGACTCAGGGTTTGAAGGAATACCTTGTTGGTAGCCTGGGTGTTGACACGGCCTATATGGCTGAGTTCATCAAGGGTCTGAACGAGGGTGCTAACGCTGGCGACAACAAGAAGAAGGCCGCCTACTATGCTGGTATCCAGATTGGTCAGCAGATCTCTACCCGTATGATTAAGGGTATCAACCACGAGGTGTTTGGTGAGGACTCTACCAAGACCATCTCCATGAAGAACTTCATGGCTGGTTTTGTAGCCGGTACCATTGGTAAGGGTGCCCTGATGACGGTTGACTCTGCCCAGAACGTGGCTCAGACGCTGATGCAGACTATCAAGGCTAAGGAGATGGAGAAGACCTATGGCCCGAACAAGGAGGCTGGTGAGAAGTTCCTTGCTGCCAATGCCAAGAAGGACGGTGTGAAGACCCTGCCCAGCGGTGTACAGTATAAGGTGATCAAGGAAGGCACCGGTGCCATCCCTGCCGACACCTCACTCGTAAAGGTGCACTATGAGGGTCGTCTCCTGAACGACTCTATCTTCGACAGTTCTTACAAGCGTGGCGAGCCTATCAACCTGCGTTGTAACCAGACCATCAAGGGCTGGACCGACGCGATGGTTCACATGCCTGCCGGTTCTATCTGGGAGGTTTATATTCCTCAGGATCTCGCTTACGGTGAGCGTGAGCAGGGTATCATCAAACCCTTCTCCATGCTGATTTTCAAGATTGAACTCCTCGAGGTTAATCCTAAGAAGTAATGAAGAAAATGATTATACTGGCACTCGCCCTTGTGGCGGGTGCTTCTTTGTTTACTGCAGAAGCCGCAAAGAAGAAGGACAAGAAACAGGCAGAGACACCAGTGGTGGAGCCTGTACAATTGACCACCAGTAGCGACTCCGTCAGTTATACAGCCGGTATGAACGCCACCAATGGTCTGCTATCGTACCTCATCCAGGAACAGGGACTTGACACCGCCTATATGGCCGACTTCGTGAGGGGCTTTCAGGAAGTGGTGAAATCGGGTGCTGACCCGAAGATGAAGGCCTACGCGGCTGGTCTGGGGATTGCCACTCAGGTACGCGACCGGATGTTGCCGGATCTGGTGAAAGTATTTGTCGACTCGCCCGACTCGATTATCGAGAGCCTGTTCTATCGTGGCTTTACTGATGCCTTGCAGAAGGACACAACCGTATTTACGCAGAGTGTGGCAGACGCATTCTACGGCAAAAAGAAGCGTGAGGACAAGGCCGCCAAGGAAGAGAAACTCTATGGCCCGAACCGAGATGCCGGCGAGAATTTCCTGGCTGAGAATGCCAAGAAGGAAGGCGTGGTCACCACTCGCACCGGCCTGCAGTACAAGATACTCGTGAAGGGTGAGGGAGAGATTCCCAAAAAGACCGACAAGGTACAGGTAAACTATGAGGGCCGTCTGGTGGACGGTACGGTGTTCGATTCTTCTAAGAAACATGGTGACAAACCGATGGAGTTCCGTCCCGATCAGGTCATCAAGGGTTGGACGGAGGCTCTGACGAAGATGCCTGTAGGTTCCAAGTGGCAACTCTACATCCCCTACAAACTGGCATATGGCAACCGTAACCAAGGTGAGATTAAGCCTTACAGTGCCTTGATCTTCGACGTAGAACTCGTGGGAATTGTAAAAAGTGAAAAGTGATGGAGAAAATAGATCATCTTGACAGGAAGATCCTGAGCATTCTCTCTAAGAATGCCCGTATCCCGTTTAAGGATGTGGCCGCTGAGTGCAATGTCTCGCGTGCCGCCATCCACCAGCGTGTGCAGCACCTCATCGAGGCCGATGTCATCACAGGCAGCGGCTTCGACGTCAATCCGAAGAGCCTGGGTTACAGCACCTGCACCTATGTGGGTATCAACCTGGAGAAGGGTTCGATGTATAAGGATGTGGTAGAGCGTCTACAACATATCCCAGAGGTGGTGGAGTGTCACTTCACCACAGGCCCTTACACGATGATGGTGAAACTCTATGCCCGCGACAACGAACAGTTGATGGACCTGCTCAACGGTAAGTTACAGGGCATCCCGGGTGTCGTGGCCACAGAGACCCTCATCTCGTTGGAGCAAAGCATCAAGCGTGAGATACCTGTCAACCTGGAAGAAGAGTAGGGGATATGGGTAAGTTTGAACTGCAGTCGTATCTCGACAAGGTCTATGCGCGCTTTCCCGAGGCGGAGTATCAGCCCGTCATTGGTATTACGGGCAATTTCGAGGATATCACCTGTAAACTGAGCCAGGGCTATTATCAGTCGGTGGTGGCTGCCGGTGGTGTGCCGATGATCATCCCGCCCGTCGAGGATGCCAACACGTTGGTCAACACCCTCGACCGCATCGATGCCCTTATCCTCAGCGGTGGTGGCGACATCAACCCACTCTTCGGCGGTGATGAGCCCTCCCCCCGTCTGCGTGGCATCAACCAGAAGCGCGACTTACCCGAACTTATGATTACCCGTCTGGCCTACAATCGTCAGATACCTATTCTGGGTATCTGCCGCGGTATCCAGACCCTTGCCATCGCCCTGGGCGGTAAGGTGGCACAAGACATCAGCATCCAGGCGAGCATCAAGCACTCGCAAGATGCCGACCGGGCTGAGCAGACCCACAGTGTGAAGATCGACAAGGACTCCATCCTCTACGGTCTCTACGACCAGGAGAAGATCTACGTCAACTCCTTCCACCATCAGGCTGTGAAGGATCCGGGCGATAAGTTCCGTGTGGTGGCGAAGTCGAGCGATGGTATTGTTGAGGCGATGGAGAGTAGCGAGTTCAAATCCATCATCGGTGTGCAGTGGCATCCGGAGTGCTTTGAGGAGGGTATGCCCCTGTTCCGCTGGCTGGTGGAGGAGGCAAAGGCGTTCCGCCGTGCCAACGAACTGCACGACAGGGTGCTGACCCTCGACACCCATTGCGACACGCCGATGTTCTTCCCGCAGGGCATCCATTTCGACCACCGCGACTCGAAGATCCTCGTCGACCTGCACAAGATGAATGAGGGTCGTCAGGATGCCACCATCATGGTGGCCTACCTGCCCCAACCGAAGATCGGGGAGACCTTCTCTTCACTCGTTGACTTCGATGTGCCTGGGCCGTTGGAATATGCCGACCTCATCTTCGACAAGATCGAGGAGATTGTGGAGGCAAACCGTAAATACATCAGTATTGCCCGTACGCCGGGCGACCTCTATGAAGACAAGCGTCACGGACGGAAGTCAATCATGCTGGGTATCGAGAACGGACTGGCCCTCAACGGACAGTTGCAGAACCTGCAGCACTTCGCCCAGCGCGGGGTGGTCTATATGACGCTCTGCCACAATGGCGATAATGAGATATGCGACTCCGCCAAGGGCTGTAACACCCATGGCGGCGTGAGTCGTTTCGGTGAACAGGTCATCCGTGAGATGAACCGTCTTGGTATCATGGTCGACCTGAGTCATGCGGCTGAGAAGAGTTTCTATGATGCCTTGGAGATCAGTAGCATGCCTATTGTGTGCAGCCATAGCAGTTGCCGTGCACTCTGCGACCATCCCCGTAACCTCACCGACGACCAGATGCGTGCCTTGGCAGCCAAGGGCGGTGTGGCACAGACCACGCTCTATCCGGGTTTCTTGAAGAAGGATGGCGAGGCTACCATCCTCGATGCGATTGCTCATCTGGAACATGCCATCAAAATCATGGGCATCGACCATGTCGGATTAGGTACCGACTTCGACGGCGACGGTGGTGTGCGTGGCTTGGCTGATTCTTCCGAACTGATCAATTTCACCCGTCAACTGCTGGCCCGTCGTTATAGCGAGCGTGACATCCAGAAGATCTGGGGTGGTAATTTCCTCCGCGTCATGGGTCTCGTGCAGAAAAAATAGTAGTAAGAGGTGAGAGGTAAGAGGTGAGAGAAATGTTTAGAGCGACATAAAAAGTAATATAATGAAAGATAGAATTACGTTTATTTTTTTATTAAATAAAAGTCTTTTACGGGCAGGAGTATTCTCTCACCTCTTACCTCTCACCTCTTACCTCTTAATATCTTTCCTCCTATTATCCTGCGGCAATCTTCGCAAGCAGGCCAACGACAACAGCGTGTCGATGCAGCCCGTAGGTCCTGCGTTCTCTGCCGACAGTGCCTACCTGTTCTGTCAGCAGCAGTGTGACTTCGGCCCTCGTACGATGAACAGCAAGGCTCACGACGACTGCGAACAGTGGATCATCCAGAAATTCCAGTCGTACGGTATGACTGTCACTCCTCAGAAGACTGTACTCCAAGGCTATGACGGTATGCCGCTTCGCAGCACCAATATCATCGCCAGTTATAAGCCTGAACTTACTTCACGTATCTTGCTCTGTGCCCACTGGGACTCACGTCCCTGGGCCGACAACGATCCTGACGAGGCCAACTGGCACAAGCCCGTGATGGCTGCCAACGACGGAGCCTCTGGTGTCGCCGTGATGCTCGAAATCGCCCGTCTCATTCCAGACTCTTTGACCTTAGGCATCGACTTTATCTGCTTCGATGCTGAGGACTATGGCTATCCCCAGTGGGAAACGGGCATAGACCCTGGTAACACCTGGGCTTTAGGTTCCCAGTATTGGTCTGCCAATCCCCATAAACAGGGGTATACGGCTCGTTATGGTATCCTGCTCGATATGGTGGGTGGCCAGGGCGCGCAGTTCTATCAGGAGATTATGTCGAAGCATTATGCCGGAAGCATTGTCGACAAGGTGTGGCGTGCTGCGTCCGTGGTGGGCTATGGCAGTTTCTTCCCCATGAAGGAGGGTATAGGCATTACCGATGACCATATCCCCGTGAATACGGTTGCTAAGATCCCCTGCATCGATATCATTCCTTATTATCCCGATTGCCAGCAGAGCAGTTTCGGTCCCACATGGCATACCATCGATGACGATATGCCACATATCAGCAAATCCACCCTTCAGGCCGTTGGCCAGACCGTCATCCAGGTACTCTTCTCCGAACAGTAACGGAAAAATACGCTCTCAACTTAATATTTCTTCGTTTTCTGCGTATTATAGATGTATGACACGCTCAGAATTCGAACATATCGCCGCACAGTTGCGCCAGAGAGTGCTGAAAGTAGGCCTCGACTTCTTTGGCTCCAAGGAGGATGCCGAAGATGCGGCGCAGGAGACGATGGTGCAACTTTGGTGCTATTGTGAGCACATCGATGCCGAGCGGAATGTCGAGGCCCTCGCTGTCAGGGTGGCGAAGAACTGCTGCGTGAGTATGCATCGGAAAGTCTCACAGAGGGACGGTTCTTTTGTGTTCGACTCTGCGAACACAAAAGAACCGTCCCTCTGTGAGACTCCCCAAGCGCAGTTGGAGGCAAAGGACACGCAACGGATGCTGATGGAGACCATTGCCCTTTTGAAGCCCCGAGAACGGGAACTCTTCGAGATGCGACAGATAGAGGGGCTGTCGGTAGATGAGGTGTCTAAGCAGACCGGCATTCCCAAACCCTCTGTCGTAGCGATGGTCTCGGCAGCAAGAAAGAAAGTATTCATAGAACTAACAAGGAGGATGAAACAATGACGAACAAGGATATGCAAAAACTGATTGACAAGTATCTCGCAGGCGAGACTTCGCCAGCGGAAGAGCAGAGATTGGCTCTCGCTCTGTCCCAGCATCAGGATCTGCCTGAGGAGTGGGAGAGTGTCCGTCTGATGCTGGGCGAACTGACGCTTGGTGAGGCGGAATACGATGCCGTCATGGCGCAGCGCAACACAAGACTGTCTGCCCTTCTGATCGCCCTGCGTATCATCTCGTCTGTCGCCGCCATCTATCTGATAGGACTGTTCTTCTATCTGCAACAGGAACCAGTAGCCAAGATCGAAACAGCATATAATAATAAGGTGGAGGAAAAACAGCCTGCGCCACAACCCAAATACTGCACAGAAGGTACACCCCGGGAAATCCTGATGTGCTATATGGAAAGGCGAGAGGCTCAGCCTCATATTTATCAACAATTAAAACAGAAGAGTTATGAAAACCAATAGATTCCTGGTCATCGTGGCAGCCGCAGCACTGCTGATGACTTCATGTAGCAATAAAGACGATCGTATGCTCACCATCATCAACAAAGATGGCACTTGCAGTCGTGAGATGACATATCACCCAGACCAAGAGGACGTGATGGCGCCACTCAGTGAGACCATCAACGTCAATGGTATGATTTTCAGTTCTGGTTGGGAGCGCAGTTGGTCAGTCGTAGGCGACTCTGTCCGTCACGCTTGCCCAATGACACAGCAGCAATGGGACAGTCTGAAGAGTGTATTCCCTGACCAGAGTGTCATCGATAATATTCTGATGCACACCAAGCAGGAATACCCATTAGTCAGCGAGATGTGCGACTCACTGAATCGTGTGGCCCAAGAGTTGTTTAAGGATACAGCATCGCTCGAAAAGCAGTTCAAGTGGTTCTATACCGACTATGTCTACAAGGAAACGCTTTCCATTGCTGTTGTTGAAAAGGCTTTCTCCATTCCTCTCGACCGTTTTGTCAGTGCTGATACTGCATCGTATTGGTTTACAGGCCAGCCCAACCTTGCTGCTGATCTTACAGGCGCTGAACAGAAAGAGTTGCTCGACGGGATTGAAGGGAAAATCAGCCAGTGGTTCATTGCCTGTACAATGGCACATGTCTGTGAAATCATTGCCAACGAGCGCTATGACGAGGTGAAGAACCCACCTGTCAGCAAAGAGCAGTTTATCGCCTTAAAGGATTCCATCGTCATGTCGCCCGCTATGGGCAGATTAAACTTATTTGACGAGCCCGCGCAAGCCAGCAAGATTCTTGAGGAATACTTCCACTCAGATGCCTACACGCCATTATTCAGTGACAGCAAGATATGGGATAACCGTCTCGATGAAAAGTATAAATACTACAGTTTTCTTGTAATGATGAAACCTACGCTGGATTATGTCATGCCTGGCAAGGTGATCGATGCTGGTGCAGGAGTGATTGATGGCGACGTGATTCACTACAAATTCTCAGGCGAGCAACTGATTCCGCATCCTTACGTTGTTACCATCACCTCGCGCGTCACCAACATCTGGGCTTTCATCGTGACGTTCCTTATCATTCTTCTAGCCGTTGGAAGTTTCTTCTACCATCCCTTACGGTTGTTCAGACGTAGGGAATAGGGGTAATGGAACGGGGACATAATCAGCAGCGCCCGCTGCGTACCAACCAACTATATAAAATAATCGATGAATTGTTTGGTGGTTTCGATTATTATTTGTATCTTTGCACATAAAATATGATGCATAAATCAGTATTATCGCTATTTACGCTTAATATATGATGCAGAAGAAGTACGTATTTGACCCCTATCCGCTGCAAGTGACAATGCAGCGGTTGGCAGAGAACCTGAAAGCGAGGCGCTTGGAGAAGAAACTCTCGACAAAGAGCCTTTCAGAGATGAGCGGTGTGCCTGCCTCGTCCATCCAGCGTTTTGAATTGAAACACTCCATCTCCCTTGAATCGTATGTGAAGTTGGCTAAGGCCCTGGGCTATTCTGAGGAAATCATGCAGTTGCTGGCGGAACCGAAATACGACACAATGGAAGAATTGCTTGAAATCAACAAGAACCGTACAAGAAAGCGTGGCGTATGATCAAAGATGTTCAGGCAGTCAGTGTGATGTATCATGGACGTAAGGTTGGAACGCTGTCTATGGGCAACAGGTCGAATTGCCAGTTTGAATATGACAAGGACTGGCTTGGCGATGGCTTCTCCATATCCCCTTTGAAACTACCTTTGAAAGCAGGACTGTTCACGGCTGATTATCAGCCATTCAATGGCAACTTCGGCGTGTTTGAAGACAGTCTGCCCGGTGGCTATGGCGAGTACTTATTACGTAAGGTGTTGAAGAAGTCTGGTGTTGACCCACAAGGTCTTACACCCGTTCAATGGCTGAGTATCGTCGGAAGTTCAGGAATGGGTGCCTTATGCTATGTTCCAGAAACAAAATTGTTTCAAGAGGACAGTCAACGCTCATTGGATGAGATGCAGCAGATGGCTCTTGACGTGTTATCGGAAAAGACTGACGAGAATGCCGATTTGCTATATTTCAAAAGTGGCAATTCTGGCGGTGTCCGTCCAAAGGCGATCCTTCATGATGCAGACGGGCATTGGCTGGTGAAGTTCCGTCATACCTACGATCCGCAAAACATGGGCAAGATAGAGTATGAATATAATAAGGTGGCTCGTGAATGTGGCATTGATGTCCCCGGCTTTAAGTTGATGGAGGGTAAATACTTTGCCACAAAGCGGTTTGATATTGAGAATGACATACGTTTGCATGTGGCTACCGCCAGTGCTCTTCTGAATGAACCCATCTCTCCGCCAAAGATGGATTATCACAGTCTATTGCAATTGACGGGTTATCTGACACAGTCGCCTGAAGCCGTAGAACAGCAGTTCCGTAGGATGGCCTTTAATGTCTATGCAAACAATATGGATGACCACGCCCGCAATTTCAGTTTCATTTGTCGAGACGGGAAATGGACACTCTCACCAGCATACGATCTTACCAACGACCGGACTTTGGGAGAACATGCTTCAACCATTAATTACAAAGGACTTCCTTCCGATGAAGACTTGATAACTGTTGGCACAAATATTCGCATTCCACGTGACCGCTGTCAGCAGATTATGGATGAAGTGAGAGAGTGCACAAAGGAATTACGCAAATATTAGACCTCGGTTAAGCGGGGTGAACAACTATTTATAAAACTTAACGGATACGCATAACTACAAGAAATAGTTGTGCGCATCTGTTTTTTTAGTTATCTTTGCCGCCAGATTTCTTCGTACTCGGCATAAAAATCAAGTAAGATATGAAACAGAAGTATGCAGTCATTGTGTTCTTGATGCTGATAGCGGCATCGGGACTGACAAGTTTCAGCAGTTATAGCGCAACGGAGCGTTTGGTAGAAGACGATATGAGTCAGGCGCTGGCCTTGGCACTCGATGAGCAGCAGAGCGATGTAATCAGTGCCGACACGATCCGGGTGTTCAACAGTCATCTTCAACTGGAACAGTTGCGAGGGCATGCGATGCTGGCAGTGGATACAAGGCAGAAAGGCTTCCGCTGTGAGGCAAAATGCTCGGCAGCAACCATCTTCTCGATGTCGGAACAGCGCCCTGCACTGGCCCTATGGATGCTGGCGATGCTTTGGGCCGGGTTCTGTTTCTATTGGCGGATGACACAGCGGGACGGTTCTTTTGTGTTCGACTCCGCGAACACAAAAGAACCGTCCCGCTGTGTCTTCGGAGGTTTGAGTTATTCCGAGACGGAGGCACGTTTCTTTGATGCCGAAGGCCAGCACGTGAAACTTACGCCGATGCAGCAGCAACTGATGGAGATGTTTTTCCGTTCTCCTAATCATGCACTCTCAAAAACGGAGATCTGCGATGCGCTCTGGCCCAAGAAGGAGGATGCTAATGAGACGCTCTACACCCTGATCCGACGACTGAAACCAATCATCGAACAGCATTCCGACCTGAAAATCGAAGCAGACAGGGGAAAGGCATACGAACTAAAAGTCAGATAGTTAGTCTTCTGTCAGCGCAAAGGCTCCAAACGAATAAAGACCACAGCAGCGGGATTGGTGAAAGCGAAGACGCAGACCAAGCACAAGGGAGCCAATGGATTTGAGATGGTCTTGTCATTTTCACCTTCGGGGAAGTTACTCCCGTTCGAAAATGAAAAGAAAAACCTGTTTTCCTTTTGCATTTTGCTCACTTATTCGTAACTTTGCAGCCGTAAGTGAATAATAAACAGAACTGAATGATGAACAACGCAGATTTTTGGGCTTCCGTCCGTGCCATTATCGCCGAGGGCTTCACGCCCGAAGGTCTGCACAAACTGGATAGTTATGCAGAACAGTTTATCAGCGGAAGGCTTGTATATCAATGATTTTCACCGCGAGAACAGCATGGCTGCGCAGCGGGCGGTGAAACAAATGTCATTGCATCCCTACTCGCGGGAGCAGAAGATAGAGCAGATTCAGACGCTCAGACGGCTCTCAGCGAGTTCGAAAGAGAGCGCCAATGTGGAGCGCAGCAGGAAACTATAATAGAAAACTATAATAGAGCAGTGGGCCAAGGTGGTCGGTTGTTGGACTGAGCGCGTGGACGACTCGCTGCATTGTTCTTTCGGCGACGAGATAGCCGAAGGGGGCGAGGCGATGGTCTACGACCACGGCACGACACTCGTGAAGAGCATCGGCCTCGACTACTTCATCCTACCCATCCTGGCTCTTGACCGTATTGCGCTGCACAATGCATATTTCCCAGAGACGCAGTTGACGGTGCTGGGGTTCGGTCGTGACGCTAAAGGCGAGTTCAAAATCATCTGCGAGCAGCCTTTTATCGGAGGGACGCATGTGTCGGACGAGGAAATCGCAGAGTATATGCAGCGCATGGGATTTGAGTTGAAGAATCCGCGCAACTGGACGTATGCCACGCCCGATATTTATCTGAGCGACATGCACGACGAGAATGTGATCCGTTCACAGACGGGAGCCATCTGTGTGGTGGACTGCGACATCCGCATCAATACGCCGGAACTGCGGAACGGAGGCAGAAGGGTTTTGACGACGGAAGTGAAGATGAATCCATAGTCATTGATATTTAAAAATATAGGACTACACCCTCGGCACCCACATTTTGGGCTTGCCGAGGGTTTTTTGTGCAAATGTCAGACAAATGTCAGGGAAATAATTTGTTTGTCTAGTGTAAATGACAGTACCTTTGCAGACGCAAAACAAAAAAGGCAATGAATAGACTGATCTTATTTACAATGGTTTGCCTCGTGACTGCAACAACACAGGCACAGAGTGAGACTACGATGATAGTAAACGACTCCGTGGTGGGGAATATTAAGGAAGGTGAGAGATTTCAGGAAGTAATCGTGCGGGGATCTAAGGTGGTGCAATGTGTGGACGGGCAGACCATCTATCCCACACGACAACAACTGGAAAGTTCAACGAATGGCTACTCACTGTTGTCGAAACTGACGCTGCCCCATCTGCGTATCGACCCCGTCATGCATACCGTCACTGCACTTTCAAATCTTGGCAGCGTGCAGGTACGCATCAATGACATCATCGCTTCCAAGGAGGATTTGCTGGCACTCGACATGAAGGCGGTGCAGCATATCGTCTATATCGACAATCCCGGAGTCAGATATGGTGAGGGAATAGCATACGTCATCAATATCAAAGTAAAGCATCCCATCAGTGGCTATGACATCGGGGCAGACCTGACGAATACGCTCACTGCCGTCAATGGTGATGAGACTGTCTATGGGAAATTTAACTATGGTAAAAGTGAATTCGGGATGAGTTACTCACTGGACTATCGAAATTTCAAGGGAACGGAATATGAAGAAAAGGCGACCTACCAACTGGAATCTGGAAATGAATGCATCTTATGGCGCCAGCAGTTGGATGGACAAAATAAGAGTATGGATCATAATTTCCAATTGACCTACAATCTGAGTGACTCGAACTATGTGTTCCAATCGAAACTCTCTGCCCGTTGCGATATTCAACCCGATCGCACATGGGCAAGGTTTGAAGGCTACGAAGACCATTCTTCTTCGCGGACATCCTCGCCCCTGCTCGACCTATACTTCCATCGTGACTTTGCAGGCAATCAGTCGTTGACCGCGAATGCCGTAGGCACCTACATCAAAACCGACAGCCATATTGAGCACAACGAGGAAGGCAACTATGCCTATGACGTAAATGGAAAGACGTACTCCCTTTGGACGGAGGCCATCTATGAGAACCGTCTGAAACCCTTCACGCTCTCTTTGGGTACTCAGTATGGACAAAAGTATATTGACAATGTGTATTCGGGTGATGCCGAAGCCACAAATGCTATACGTTCATCTTTGTTCTACTTCTTTGGGCAGATGAAAGGACATCTTGGCAAACTTGGTTGTATGGGCGGCTTGGGTATCAGTACACGCTATTATCGGCAGGCGGAATGGAATGACCGCTTCCTGTTGTTCCGTCCTAAGGTGACGCTCGCCTATCCACTGGTCAGGAACCTGAAAGTGAAATACGACTTCGAGGTGTCGCAGCACGTATCGCAGATCGCACTCGTCAGTGATGTGAGTATCAAGCAGAATGCGATGGAGACATTAGTGGGCAATCCGGAGATTACTCCCAATAGTGTCATAAGTCACGACCTGCGTCTATCTTACTCTACCTCTCGTCTGACATCGGAGTTGCAGGGTTATTACCGTCTGAACAAGGACTGCAATATGGAGAAGTATACCCGAAAGGACGGACAGTTCTATCAGACGCAGGATAACGGCGGAAATGAGTGCAGTTTTTTCTTCATCCAAAGTTATAACCGATGGGAGGCTTTACCAGAGCATCTTTCTATGACCCTCTATGGCGGCATCTACCGCTTCTTCAATTTTACCGACGACTACCACCATACCTATACCGCCTTCAATGGTGGGGGTAGCATCGAAGCCTATCTCGGCAAGTGGACGCTGACAGCCTACGCAGATAATGGTTGGAACTTTATGGAGGGTGAGCATCGTGGACACCAGTCTGCTGCGTGGTACCTCACTATTACTTACCGTCTGAGAAATCTCACACTCTCCCTCTATGCTCAGCATCCATTCTGTAAGAATCCGCGCTCCAACAAGACGGAAGTACTCAACCGCTATATCCATAAAGAGGTGTCACAACACAACCGTGATTTCGGTAATATGTTGACATTCAATCTCTCGTGGAACTTCTCTTCTGGTCGTAAGTACCGTGATATCCAGCGCACGATAAATCATCAGGATTCCGATACTGGTATCCTCCAAAATAATTAGGGTGATGAGAAAATTCTTGTTTCTGTTTGTTATTGCTTTCATCATTGTGATGATTTTTGTGTCTCTTTACGAGAAGGAGGATGACGTACCTTTACCCCAGAAGTTGGAGCGGGCGATGAGGCTCACACGGATGATGGCATATCAGGACGATGACTACGAATACATCATCCACTATCCAGCCTTCTTTGAGCAGACCGATGACTCGCTGATGGACAAGGGTTGTTTTCGTTTCTGTTTCTGGCAGGACAGCACGGAGATTACGCAGACAGCCTTCGTAGAGCAGAACCCCGACAGTTTGACACTGGATCAGGCAATGGCAAAGTATGCCTCTGATCTCCACGCCACCCAACAGCAGAAAGGCAATGATTTCTTCATTCTTTCAGGTCATATCCATTCGGATGACGGACGGATCACGAGCCGCCGTTATCACGCCAAGTTCGTGCAGCACCGCAAACTCTGGTTTGTCCAGACACTGGCCTATCCCGAAGACTGCGAACACGCCGTCCAGCGGCTTATCCACGAGATTGATACTTGGCAAGTGTGGGAGGATTAGATTTGGCCGGATTCAACCATGAGGACGACGCGCTCAGTGAGACGATCGACACCTTCGGCATCGTAGCCTTTTTTCAGGCTGGCACCAAAGGCCCAGGCGAAGGTCTGCCAGAAACCGGCGCGGAAGGGACCCATGAAAGCCTTGATCATCTCGTAGGATGAGGAGTGGCATTCGCGGTCTATCAATTTGATAAGTAACTTGCCCTGCGAATAGGTGAGTTTCTTCATCCTGGGTTTGTAGGTCTTGAAAATCTCGTTCTCCACCTTCTTCATGTGTTCTTCCTTGGCCTCCTTGGTAGGGATGGTCTCCAGGATCTCGGTGGTCTCATAGAGCAATTGCTTGGCTTCCTTCGCTATGGGCAGCACCTTCTTCACATTGGTGACGAGTCGCATATAGGCCTGTGCCTGTTTCTTGTTCTTGAAGGTCAGTTGGGGATAGACATAGACATTGTTCATCTCCATATACTGGATACTGTCGCCCTCGTGGAGCACTTTTCCTACCTTCACCGTCGGCACGAACGAGGGCGAGTCCATCTCTGCCAGCACCTGCTCGGCTGTCAGTGGTGCATCCTGGGCGGATGCAGTGAATAGTGAATAGTGAACAGTGAATAGTAGCACTATCACCCGCAGATATGGGCTTGTCTTTGTCATTACGGGTGCAAAAGTACGCAGTTTTTCCGAATAGATGATAAAAAAGTACGGCTTTTTGTGTTTATTTCAGAAAAAAGGAGTATCTTTGCAGAGATTTTAATGGTCAAACTTAGATTTAAGGATTATGAGAACACAAATCGTGTTACTTTTCATGTGTTTCACATGTGTTGTGCAGGCGCAGTCCGGGCACGAGTGGGAGAGGTATCTGAATGAGGTGATGACGGCAGAGGATGCGGGCAGTGCAGCGTGGGAAGACACCTACAACCTGCTCTGTGAACTGGAACAGCAGCCGCTGGACATCAATCAGGCGACAAGAGAACAGTTGGAGCAGTTACCCTTTCTCTCAGCGCAGCAGGTGGAGGAGATTGTGGAGTATCTCTACCGCTATGGGCCGATGAAATCGTTGGCGGAATTAAGGATGATCCGTTCGCTCGATGATAGTAGGCGCAGGTTGCTCACCTATTTTATATTTATAGGAGACAGGAGTCAGGAGACAGGAGACAGTAGGCTTACAGCGAGGGTGTTGAACGAACTGATGGCGACGGGGCGCATTCCTTTCTATGAGCGGAAAGGTGACGCTGGGGCCTATCAGGGCTATCCGTACAGGCATTGGCTGCGGTATCAGTTGACGTATGGCGACCAGTTGAAGGCTGGTATCGTGGGATCACAGGATGCGGGCGAACCATTCTTCGCTGGGAAAAACCGGCTCGGCTACGACTATTATTCCGTTTGGTTCCAACTGAACCACTGGCATCGGTTGGAGACGCTGGTGTTAGGCAATTTCCGTGTGTCAATGGGGATGGGATTAATCCTCAATAACAGTTTTAGTCTCGGCAAAGTGTCGATGCTGCAAAACATGGGTCGTCCGACGAGTACTGTCCGTGCCCATTCCTCCCGTTCGTCAGACGGTTATCTGCAAGGGGCTGCTGCTACGGTGAATATCACCAAGGGACTGACGGCGACAGGCTTTATCTCCTATCGTGCGATGGATGCGACACTCAACAAGGACGGCACGGCAGCCACCATTGTCACCTCAGGCTATCACCGTACGGAAACAGAGTTGGAGAAGAAGAACAACTTGAAGAATACGACCCTTGGCGGGAATGTCCGCTATCAGGCCAATGGCTATCATGCAGGATTTAATCTGGTTGGCACGCACCTGAACCGTGAACTGAAACCCAATACTTCTGCCCTCTACCGACAGTATTATGCGCAGGGCTATGACTTCCTGAATGTGAGTGCCGACTATGGCTATGTGCATCACCGTTTCTCTGTGAATGGCGAGACAGCCCTCAATCGCGAAGGCGCGCTGGCCACCATCAACAGCGTGAGTCTGCAACTCGGCAGCGAGTGGAGTCTGATGGCGCTCTACCGCTTTTACTCCTACCGCTACACCTCGCTCTATGCCAACAGTTACAGCGACGGGGGCAGTGTGCAGAACGAAAGTGGCATCTATATTGGTGCCACCTGGCAACCCTCGCCGTCATGGAAGTTGATGGCGTATACGGACTATGCCTATTTCCCCTGGGCCAAGTATCAGATCTCGCAGTCGTCCCACTCGTGGGATCAACTGCTGCAAGTGTCGTATAGCAAAAAGCGTTGGTCATTCGGAGGGCGCTACCGACTCCGTATCCGCCAAAAAGACAATGACGACAAGACAGCACTGGTTACGAGGACGGAGCATCGGGGACGGTTAAGTGCCGAATATAGTTCGGTATGGAGCAGCAGGACACAGGTTGATTTTAATTTTATTTCCTTCAATACTCCTGAGGCAGGACTGATGGTCAGTGAGACGCTTGGCTATACCCATCGTTGGCTGCGTTTGAATGGAGGACTAGGTTGGTTTCATACCGATAGTTATGACAGTCGTGTTTATCTCTATGAGTTAGGTCCTTTATACACTTATAGTTTCAGTCAATTCAGTGGCGAGGGCATTCGTTACTGGCTGATGATGAGGGCCAATATCGGCTCCCGTCTGATGCTGACGGCAAAGTTAGGCATCATCGTAAGCGTCTCCGTTTTTCCGCATTGTAGCATTGCTCGAAAGTTGCTACCTTTGCACCCATGTATCAAAAAGTGTACAATTATGGATGCAAAGAAAGATTATAGTCATGTGATCAGCGGCTACAGGAATGAGCTGCGATT
>JAGCRH010000069.1 GCA_017964785.1 Prevotella sp. | reverse complement strand
CCAGGGCATCGGGCTGGTCAACACCGTCGGCGCTGAGCAGCATGACGTTTACGAATACTTCTGCGTGATAGTTACTTGGGAACAGTGGACGAAGTACACGGTCCACCAGTCGTGATGTGAGGATTTCATTGTCTGAGGCTTTGCCTTCGCGCTTGGTAAATCCGCCAGGAAAACGTCCAGCGGCACTGTACTGTTCACGATAGTCTACCTGCAGCGGCATGAAATCTGTTCCGGGAACTGCATCTTTTGCGGCACAAACAGTGGCCAGGAGTACGGTGTTGTTCATCGTCAGCATGACGGCACCATCGGTCTGTTTTGCCACTTTCCCGGTTTCAATGGTGATGGCTCTTCCATCAGCCAATTGAATGGTCTTTTTAATTACGTTCATCTTGTTTTAAAACATCTAAAAATAAAAAACTTCGGTGCAACCCATACGCTGAGGGTTGCTAAAAACGGCGCAAAGTTACACATTATTATATTAAAAAACGAAGAAATCTGGAATATTTTTCAATTTTTCACTTTTCATTTCTTTTTCGTACCTTTGCACACGCAAATCGAAAAAAGGAATAAATATGAAACATATTTGGAAGGCAGCCGCCGTCATTTTGGCTGCAACAACCATCGCCTCATGCGACAACAACAAATTCCATGTAGAGGGTCAGATTGCCAATGCCAAGGACTCCGTGCTCTACTTCGAGAACGTGGGGATTGAGCAGGTGAATGTGCTCGACTCCGTGAAACTGGACGAGGACGGTCAGTTCTCTTTCAGCGACGCCGCCCCTACTGCTCCGGAGTTCTATCGCCTGAGGATCTCTGACCAGATCATCAATGTCAGTATCGACTCTACAGAGACCGTCACCATCCAGGCCCAGTATCCGCAGATGGCCACAAACTACGAGGTGAGCGGCTCTGACAACTGCCAGAAGATCAAGGAACTGGCCCTGAGACAAATCGACCTGCATAAGCAGGCTATGGCCATCCAGCAGAACACCGAGTTGGGTGTGGACGAGGCCAATGACAGTATCCTGAAACTCATCGATATCTACAAACAGGACATCAAGACCAACTACATTTTCAAGGAGCCTATGAAGGCCTATAGTTATTTCGCCCTGTTCCAGACCCTTGGCAACTGGCTGCTCTTCAACCCCCGCAGCAACAAGGACGACATCAAGGTGTTTGCCGCTGTGGCCACCAGTTGGGACACCTACTACCCCCATGCAGAACGCGGACAGAACCTGCACAATATCGCCATCGAGGGTATGAAGAACCAGCGCATCGTGGAAGAGCAACAGAACCAGACCATCGATGCCAGTAAGGTATCAGAGGCTGGTGTGCTCGATATAGCACTGACTGACAATAAAGGTCAGGTGCGTCATCTGACAGACCTGAAGGGCAAGGTCGTGCTGCTCGACTTCCACGTCTTTGCCCTGAAAGATTCCCCTGCCCGTATCCTGATGCTCCGCGAACTCTACAACAAGTATCAGGCCCAGGGCTTTGAGGTCTATCAGGTCAGCCTTGACACGGATGAGCATTTCTGGAAACAGCAGACAGCCGCCCTGCCGTGGGTCAGTGTGCGTGATGCGGATGGTGTCCAGTCGCAACAACTGCTGCTCTACAACATCCAGTCGATACCCGAATTCTTCCTCATCGATCGTGGCAACAACCTCGTGAAGCGTTCTGCCCAGATCAAGGATTTGGAGGCAGAAATCAGAAAACTGCTGTAAGTTGAAGGAATGAGATGTAATGATATGAGGAGATTTCTGACGCTATTGACATTAGGAGTGCTGCTGATGACAGCCCAGGGCAAGGTCAGGCTGCCGCATCTCATCAGCGACCATATGGTCTTGCAGCAGCAGACGGATGTGCGTCTCTGGGGCTGGGCCCAGCCAAGCAAGACTGTGAAGGTGACCACCTCCTGGAGTAATGAGACAGCCACTGCCAAGGCTGACAAGGACGGCAAATGGCTGGTGAAGGTCAGGACCCCACAGGCTTCCTATACACCATTGTCTGTCACCTTCGATGACGGTGAGCCAGTGACCATCCACAATGTCGTGGCTGGCGAGGTGTGGGTGTGCGCAGGACAGTCGAATATGGAGATGCCCGTCAAGGGCTTTGGCATGTGTCCCGTGGAGGATTACAACCACCATATCCTTGACGCCATCAACTCCAAGGGGGTGCGCAGTGTGAAGATTCCCAGTGTGATGCGTGCCACGCCCCAGGACGATACCCAGTGCGAATGGCGGCAGTGCTCGCCCAAGACGGTGGGAGAATTCTCTGCCACAGGCTATTTCTTCGCCCGTCTGCTGAGCCGTACCCTCGACATCCCCATAGGCATCATAGAGGCCAATAAAGGAGGGACGCGTATAGAGAGTTGGCTCACCAAGGAGAATTTAGAGAAATATACCAGCGACCCCACTGACTCCGTAGAAATCTGCAAGAAATGGGCAGAATGGGACTATCACCGTAGTCTGCTCTGGGGCAACGGTACTTTCAACCCCATCCTGAACTATACCGTCAAGGGTATTCTCTTTTATCAGGGTTGCTCGAATGTGGGCGACCCGGGCGACCAGTACTCACAGCGCCTGAAACTGCTGGTGGAACAGTGGCGAAAGCAGTTCGGACTGGGGGAGATACCTTTCTATTTCGTCCAGATAGCCCCCTGGGCCTACGACGACGGCAAAGTGGACGGTCTCAGCGGTGCCCTCCTTCGCGAACAGCAGTGGAAGGCTGCACAGATCATTCCCAATAGCAGTCTGGTGTGCACCAACGACCTCGTCTATCCCTACGAGTATTCGCAGATACACCCCGCCCAGAAACAACCCGTAGGAGAGCGCCTTGCCTTCACAGCCCTGAACCGTGACTACGGCTTTGAAACGATTCAATACAAGAGTTCGTCGTATAAGGATATGACCATCAAGAACGATACCGTCTTCATCCATACGCAGGACAACTACTGGTGCGATGCCCCCTTTGAACAGATGGAAGGCTTCGAGATTGCAGGCGACGACAAGGTGTTCCACCCTGCTAGTGCCAAGCATTTCTGGCAGCCCGGTGGCGGCTACTGGGACGAGGCTATCATCGTCACCTCGCCAGAAGTCCAAAAACCTGTGGCGGTGCGCTATTGTTTCAAGAATTTCCAGATCGGCAATGTCCATAATGGGGGTAATATGCCGCTCTTCCCCTTCCGTACAGACAACTGGTGAAAATGAAAGAGCATCCCTTGGAATTATTCAGGTTCTGTCCGAAGTGCGGTAGTCCCGACTTCGAGATCAACAATGCCCTGAGCAGACATTGTTCCTGTTGCGGATTCACCTATTACCAGAATCCAAGGGCCTCTACGGCAGCCTTCATCCTGAATGGGAAAGGGGAGTTGCTGGTGACCCGCAGGGGCAAAGAGCCAGCCAAGGACACCCTCGACCTGCCCGGAGGTTTCGTGGATAATGACGAGACGGCTGAACAAGGGATGGTCAGGGAGATCCTGGAGGAAACCGGTCTCACGATTGACAGCACACAGGTGACCTATCTCTTCTCCATTCCCAATGTCTATCCCTATTCAGGGATGGATATCCACACCCTCGACCTGTTCTTTGTCTGTCATGTAGAGGATGATGTCGTCATCAAGGCCGCTGACGATGCGGCCGCCTGTTTCTGGGTCCCATTGCGCGAGGTGTATGTAGAGCGTTTCGGATTGCGTTCCATCCGTCAGGCTGTGCATACCTTTTTACAAAGAAATCGTTAATAAAACTAAAATTCCTCTATATAAATAAGGTGGGAGAAACTTTTTTGCTTACTTTTGCAGCCCAAAGTTAATATAACGGCACAAAGTATGCAAAAAAATCTTGTAATTGTAGAGTCTCCTGCTAAGGCGAAGACCATAGAAAAGTTCCTGGGTGACGACTTCAAGGTCATGTCGAGTTACGGCCACATCCGGGATCTGAAAAAGAAAGAACTGAGCATCGACGATGATACGCTCGAGCCAGAATACGAAATACCCGATGACAAAAAGAAACTCGTCAGCGAACTGAAGTCCAATGCGAGAAAGGCCGAGAAGGTCTGGCTGGCATCCGATGAAGACCGCGAGGGAGAGGCCATCTCCTGGCACCTATGCGAGGTGCTGGGACTGGACGAAGAAAAGACCAACCGTATCGTCTTCCATGAGATCACCAAACCCGCCATCTTAGAAGCCATCGAGCATCCCAGACATCTTGACATGAACCTGGTGAATGCCCAGCAGGCCCGTCGTGTGCTCGACCGTCTGGTAGGCTTCAAACTCTCACCCGTGCTGTGGCGCAAGGTAAAGCCAGCGCTCTCTGCCGGTCGTGTGCAGAGTGTGGCCGTTCGCCTCATCGTGGAGCGTGAACGGGAGATCCAGGACTTCAAGAGCGAGCCCTTCTATAATGTCTATGGTACGTTTGCCATCACCAACCCTGATGGCTCTGCCACGGAGGTCAAGGCCCAGTTGGCCAGCAAACTCAAAACCTACGAGGAGGTCACCGATTTCCTGGAGAAATGCAAGGAGGCCACCTTTACGGTGGAGAGCATCAACAAGAAACCGATGAAGCGGACGCCTGCTCCCCCATTCACCACCTCCACACTGCAACAGGAGGCTGCCCGTAAACTGGGCTTCACCGTGAGTCAGACCATGATGGTGGCACAGCACCTTTATGAAAGCGGACGTATCACCTATATGCGTACCGACTCTGTCAACCTGTCGAAACTCTGTTTAGGTGCCAGCAAACAGGAGATCGTGAATCTCTATGGAGAAGAGTACAGCAAGACACGCCAGTATCATACCAGTTCCAAAGGTGCCCAGGAGGCCCACGAAGCCATCCGTCCCACCTATATGGATCAGACAGAGATAGAGGGAACGGCTCAGGAGAAACGCCTCTACGAACTCATCTGGAAGCGCACCATCGCCAGTCAGATGGCTGATGCAGAGATTGAGAAGACAACCGTCAATATCAATATCTCTACGGTTGAAGACCAGTTTGTGGCCCAAGGAGAAGTGGTGAAGTTCGATGGTTTTATCAAGGTCTACCGTGAGTCCGTCGACGATGAGGAGCCACAGGACGAGTACGCCCATATCCTGCCCCCGTTGAAGAAAGGTCAGGAACTGACGCGTCGTGAGATCCAGGCCACAGAACGCTTCACCCAGGGTCCCCAGCGCTATACGGAGGCCAGTCTCGTGCACAAACTGGAAGAGTTGGGCATTGGTCGTCCGTCAACATACGCTCCGACTATCTCTACCATCCAACAGCGCGAATATGTCCAGAAAGGCGACAAGAAAGGTGAGGAACGCACCTATACCGTAGATATCCTGAAAGGGAAACAAATCACCCAGAAGAAGCGCAAGGAACTGGTTGGGTCAGACAAAGGTAAACTGTTGCCGACGGATATTGGCATCGTGGTGAATGACTTCCTGATGGAACACTTCAGTGAAATCATGGACTATAATTTTACCGCCAAGGTGGAACAGGACTTCGATAAGATTGCCGAAGGAAACGAGAAATGGAAGTCGATGCTGAAGGATTTCTACAAGGATTTCGAGCCTGCCGTAGAAGACACCATGAACAGTCGACAGGAACATAAGGCTGGTGAACGCCAATTGGGTGCTGACCCGAAGACCGGCAGACCCGTCTTCGTGAAGATTGGACGTTTTGGCCCTGTGGTTCAGATTGGCACTGCCGATGATCAGGAGAAACCCCTGTTTGCCCAGTTACCCAAGGAACAGAGCATGGAGACGATCACCCTTGACGAGGCACTCGAACTCTTCAAGTTGCCCCGTACACTTGGTAGTTATGAAGGGATGACCGTCACCATTGGTACGGGTCGCTTTGGACCTTATGTGCTGCACGACCGGAAGTTCACGTCGCTACCCAAGGATGAAGACCCGATGACCATCACCCTTGAGAAGGCCATCGAACTGATCAACGAGAAACGTCAGCAAGAGACGAAGAAACATCTGAAATTCTTCATGGAGGATCCCAAGTTGGAGATCCTGAATGGACGCTACGGTCCTTACCTGGTTTATGACGGGAAGAACTTCCGTCTGCCAAAGTCAATGCACGAAAAAGTGGCAGACCTCACTTACGAGGAATGCATGAATATTATCAATAAGGCATGAAGAGAGTCATCCTCATTGGCTACATGGGTGCCGGCAAGACAACCATCGGCAAAGCACTCGCACAGGAACTGGGCATCACCTTCTACGACCTCGACTGGTATATTTCCAATCGGATGCGCAAGACCATTGCCCAGATCTTCGAGGAGCGTGGCGAAGATGGTTTCCGACAGATAGAACGGAATATGCTCCACGAAGTGGCCGAGTTTGAGGATGTCGTCATCAGTTGCGGGGGAGGTACGCCCTGTTTCTTCGATAATATCGACTACATGAACCAGCAGGCACCTGTGGTCTATCTGAAAGCAGATCCGGAGGTACTCTACAAGCACCTGGCCATGAGCAAGAACGACCGTCCGTTGCTGCGCGGAAAGAGTCAGGACGAACTGATTGTCTTCATCCGTGAGCAACTGGAAAAGCGGGAGCCTTTCTATACGAAGGCTGCCTATTCTCTCGATGTCAGTCTGATGGACGACTTTACCAAGATCAAGAACAGTGTAGCCCAGGTTAGAAAGTTATTGAATATATGAAAAAATGGACTATTGAAGACTCCAAGGAACTCTACAACATCAATGGTTGGGGGACCTCCTATTTTGGCATCAACGAAAAAGGCGATGTCTACGTCTCACCATGTAAGAATGACACGCAGATCGACCTGCGTGAAGTGATGGACGAACTGGCACTGCGTGATGTCACGTCACCTGTCCTGCTCCGTTTCCCGGATATCCTCGACAACCGTATCGAGAAGACCTGGAGTTGTTTCAAGAAAGCATCGGAGGAGTACGACTACAAAGGTGAGAACTACGTGGTCTATCCCATCAAGGTGAACCAGATGCAGCCCGTGGTAGAGGAGATTATCTCTCACGGACGGAAGTTCAACCTGGGACTGGAAGCCGGTTCAAAGCCAGAACTGCATGCTGTCATCGCCATGCAGTGCCAGAGCGACTCTATCATTGTCTGTAACGGCTATAAGGATCAGAGTTACATCGAACTCGCCCTGTTGGCCCAGAAGATGGGCAAGCAGATCTTCATCGTCGTGGAGAAGATGAACGAACTGGAGATCATTGCCCGTGAGGCCAAGAAGATGAATATCCGTCCGAACATCGGTATCCGAATCAAACTCGCTTCCAGTGGCTCTGGCAAATGGGAGGAGAGCGGCGGCGATGCCAGTAAGTTCGGTCTGACCAGTGCAGAACTCTTAGAGGCTCTTGAACTCCTGGACAAGAAAGATATGCGCGACTGCCTGCGCCTCATCCACTTCCATATCGGAAGCCAGATCACCAAGATCCGCCGCATCCAGACGGCACTGAGAGAGGCCTCGCAGTTCTATATCCAACTGCATAAGATGGGTTATAATGTGGACTTCGTAGACTGTGGCGGTGGTCTGGGTGTCGACTACGACGGAACCCGTTCCCCATCGAGTGAGTCTTCTGTCAACTACTCCATCCAGGAATATGTCAATGACTGTATCTACACCTTTGTGGATGCTGCCAACAAGAACGACCTGCCCCACCCCAATATCATCACCGAGAGCGGACGCTCTCTGGCTGCCCACCACTCGGTATTAGTGATTGATGTGCTGGAAACCGCCTCCCTGCCGGAGATGCCGGAGGAGTTTGAGCCGGATGAGAACAGTCACCAGTTGGTGAAGGACCTCTATGAGATTTGGGACAACCTCTCACCTCGCAACGTCCTTGAGGATTGGCACGATGCGGAACAGATCCGAGAGGAAGTGCTTGATTTGTTCTCGCATGGTATTGTAGACTTGAAGACCCGTGCTGAGGTGGAGGCGATGTATTGGAGTGTCTGTCACGAGATCCATGCCCTGGCCAAGAGCCTGAAACATATCCCTGAGGAGTTGATGAAGATTGATAAACTCCTGGCTGACAAATATTTCTGTAACTTCTCACTCTTCCAGAGCCTCAGCGACTCGTGGGCCATTGACCAGGTCTTTCCGATCATGCCCATCCAACGACTTGATGAGCGGCCTACCCGCAACGCCACCATCCAGGACATCACCTGCGACAGTGACGGTAAGATTGCGAACTTCACCACCAACCGTCATAATGCCCATGCCCTGCCCGTACACGCCTTGAAAAAGAACGAGCCTTATTATCTCGGTGTGTTCCTCGTGGGAGCCTACCAGGAGATCCTTGGCGACATGCACAATCTCTTTGGCGACACCAATGCTGTCCATATCTCCGTGAAGGACGGCGGATACCATATCGACCAGATCATCGATGGTGAGACAGTGGAGGAGGTGCTCGAATACGTGCAGTATAATCCGAAGAAACTGGTGCGCCAGTTGGAGGTATGGGTCGCCAAGAGCGTGAAGCAGGGAAAGATCTCCCTCGAAGAAGGCAAGGAATTCCTCAGTAACTATCGCTCCGGCCTCTACGGCTATACCTACCTAGAATAATGAAAGAAAAACTGACCATAGTAAAAGTTGGAGGCGCTGTCGTCGAAGATGAGGCCCAACTCTCACAACTCCTCAAAGATTTCTCTGCCATTGAGGGCTGGAAGGTGCTGGTGCATGGAGGGGGGCGCAAGGCGACGAAGGTAGCAGAAACGCTAGGCATAGAGTCGAAGATGGTCAATGGCCGTCGTATCACGGATGCTGAGATGCTCAACGTGGTAACGATGGTCTATGGCGGACTAGTGAACAAAAACCTCGTGGCCCGTTTGCAAGCCAATGGTGTCAACGCCCTTGGACTGACAGGCGCCGATATGAATGTCATTCGCAGTCACAAGCGTCCATTAAAAGATGGGATTAACTTCGGTTTCGTGGGGGATGTAGACCAGGCCGATGGTAAGATGCTCAGTAAACTGATTGAGGAAGGCATCACCCCTGTGATGGCACCACTGACCCACGATGGTCAGGGCAACATCCTCAATACCAATGCCGACACCATCGCCAGTGAGACCGCCAAGGCCCTCGCCCCCTATTACGATGTGACGCTGATCTTCTCCTTTGAGAAGAAAGGTGTGCTCCGCCATCCGGACGATGATGACTCTGTTATTCCCACGATCACGCACGCGGACTATATTAGATATAAAGAAGACGGTACCATCAGTGGCGGTATGCTGCCCAAGATTGAGAATGCTCTTGCTGCTATCGATGCAGGGGTCAGTCGGGTCATCATCACCCTCGCCACCGCCATCGACGGACGACACGGTACCATCATTCAATAAAAAGGCGAGTTTTTCGCCTTTTATTGTAACTTTTCCACATCTTAATCGTCATTAATAGTAGAGAGGATGAAAAAGATCAGTTTCCGGAACGATGTCCTGCCACTGAAGAATGAACTCTTCCGCCTGGCCCTCCGCATCACTCTCAACCGTGTGGAGGCAGAAGATGTTGTACAGGAAACGATGATCAAGGTCTGGAACAGGCGGGACCGATGGGAAGAACTCGACTCCATGGAAGCCTTCTGCCTCACCATCTGCCGGAACATCGCCATCGACAAGATGCGAAAGATGGAAAACCAGAACCAGAGTCTGGCAGACGAGCACGATGCACCCGACCAGAGTTACGCCTCCAATCCCGAGGAGCAGGCCATGCAGCAGGACAGGATCCAACTGGTACGCCGCCTCATCGATAACCTGCCGGAGAAGCAACGGAGCGTCATGCAACTGCGCGACATCGAAGGCAAAAGTTACAAAGAGATTGCCCAGATACTGGACATCAGCGAGGAACAGGTGAAAATCAACATCTTCCGAGCCCGCCAGACCATCAGGCAGAAATTTATTGAAACAGAGCAATATGGACTATAAGTATATCGAACAACTCTTGGAGCGCTACTGGCAGGGAGAGACCACCCTGCAAGAGGAAGCCATCCTCCGCAATTTCTTCAGCCAGCCAGAAGCCAAAGATATTCCGGAATCACTTCGGAAGTTCCAGGCTCTCTTCACCCTTGAGAAAGAAGAGCCACTGGGCGATGACTTTGATGAACGTATGCTCGGGATGATCAAGGAAGAGGAACAGCCAAAGGCAAAGATTGTCACGCTGACCAGTCGGTTGATGCCGCTCTTCAAGGCCGCTGCCATTGTGGCCATCATCCTGACACTGGGCAATGCCGCACAGGCTCCCTGGAACTACGGGTGGGATGACCCGAAGGACGAATATGCCAAGTTCCACCAGCAGAACGCAGACTCCGTCAACCTGCTGAACCCCATCCAGGCAGAGAATGTCAACGACAGTGCGCTGGCTCCCAAGCCGGAAGCACCCCAGTATATTGAGTAGATTATTTTTCTATGCTTTTCTATACCATCATTTATTAACACAACAAAGATGAAACTGTGAAGTTTCAATTCTCTCAAATTTTTCATAACATACTAAAAAGAAGAATGGGCTGCGCCGAGACATCGGGCAGCCCACTTCATTTTTCACTTCTTCATCCGCAGGTTCAACTGATAGATCGATGGTATCAGGATGCACAATGAGAAAGCCACCGCCATCAGCACCGTCTGTTGGTTGCCGAAGAAATCTGTCGTCTTCAAGTCTGGATCTGGGTAGAAGGCCATCAGCACATAAGCGATGGTGTTGTTTACCCAATGATACACCACCCCCGGTACGATACTATCCGTACGGTAGTACATCCATCCCAGCAGAATGCCAATCAGGAAAGCATGCGGCATCTGAGCCGGATTCATGTGGATAGCCGAGAACATCACAGCAGAAATCACAATCCCGATCCAAGGGTTACTTTTCCATCGAAGCAATGCCCGGAGGATGGCCCCACGAAACACCAACTCTTCCACTAATGGCGCCAGCAGACCGATGATGAAGTAACCAAAGCGGTTGTTCATGATCATTTCGAATTCTTTTTCCGCATAGTTGGGCAGTTCCGGCATCAGTTCCTGTATATAGGTGGAGGGGATGATGGCTCCAAAGGCAGCCAGGACACACCAGAAGAGCACCGTCCAAGGTCGTGTCTGCACCCAGTGTCTCGACACCTCAGCCCATTTCAGTAACAGAAACAACACCAACGTGGTCACATCAGCCAAGGCTGTCGTGATAATCAGTCCTGTGGCATCCACTTCCGTTCCCTGTCCTTTCATCAGGATATAGGCAGCCATCACAACGCCGCCCGCCACTAACTGGATGCCCACAAACACCAACAGATAAATCAATGCCCTTTTCATATCCAAACTATTCACTATTCATTATTTACTATTCACTAATCTTTCCATCGCCTCAGCCTTGTCAGCCTTCAACTGTTCCACCAACGCCTCAGGACTATCAAACCGTCGTTCTGAGCGCAACCTGGACACAAACTCCACAGTGAGCACCTGCCCATACACATCACCCACCTGATCTAATATATGCACTTCGAGTGTCTGTGTAGTTCCATCAAAAGTCGGGCGTGTGCCGATATTCATCATCGCCGGCATCCGCACTGTGTCGAGTATGGCCCAGACGGCATAGACTCCAGGAGCAGGAATAATCTTATAGGGATTGTCCACCGCTAAGTTGGCTGTCGGGAAACCGATCTCATGTCCGATATGCTCTCCTGAAACCACCCTACCAGTCAAGGAATAAAGGCGTGTCAGGCTTTCCTGCATCCTTTCCACCTTGCCCTCCAACAGCAACTGGCGGATAGCCGATGAACTCACAGCCTCATCCGTTCCTGGAAACATCGCCTCATCGCCTCGCAGCACCTCCATACCCAACATCTTCCCATAGCGCACATAGTCGTCGAAGCCCTCTGCCCGGTTCCGTCCGAAGCGGTTGTCATAGCCCGTCACTAAGACCTGCGCACCCAGTTGCTCATGGAGCACCTGCTGTATGAAGGCCTGCGCCGTCAAACTGGCTAGTTCCTTTGTAAACGGGAGTACCACCAGATGATTCACTCCCAACGCTGCTATCAGTTGTTCCTTTTCTTCAAGTGTGGAAAGCAATTGCGGACGATAGTCCGGATCGAACAACTCACGTGGCTGACGGTCGAAGGTAATCACCACCGAAGGCTGTCCCATCTCCTCTGCTTTTCGCAGCACCATGCTGATGAGCAACTGATGTCCCCGATGCACGCCGTCGAAGCATCCGAGGGTTGCCACGCAGCCCCCTTCGAGCCTCATACCTTCCCGCAAGTTGGTCGTTTTCATCAAAATAATCACAATTTTACAAAAAACATTTGGCGTTTCCCCAAAAATAATGTACCTTTGCAGCCGAATTCCGCTTAAAGGCGCAAATTCACCGGACTTGTAGCTCAGTTGGTCAGAGCAACAGACTCATAATCTGGAGGTCGTAGGTTCAAGCCCTACCTGGTCCACTTCCCTTTTACCATACTTCGCCGTCTGTCGGATACTGATACCAGTCGAGACCGTTCCTACGGTTTTCAACCCATTCGCCAAACGAATGACCGATTTCCCTATAGGCTCCATCCAGAGACACAGTACCACTCTTCAGATGCTTTATAAAACCAATCTTAAAACCATCTAACGGATACTGGAAGTAAGAGGATGGTATTTTCAGTGCCCAAGGGAGTGTCTTGATATTATTGAGAACAGAGACATCATAATTATAAAGTGTCTGTGCATCCATGAATTCATTCAAGTGCGTCTCAATCTTGTTGGCCATATAATAGGTGACAATAAAGGGATCTATCGATTCCTGGGTAAAGTTGTTCAGGCCGTCCCCATTATTAAAGTAGACGGTAAAGTCGACAGTCTTGGCATAAGTCATGTCATACAGGCCCTCAAGCGACTGACTGACATTATATTTTTTACGCGTAAAGTCATCGTTGATGGTCTCGATATTGTCGTCCATTGCCCAATGGGCATCCACAAACAGATTGATGACGGCCTCACCGTTTCTACCCTTTTGGAGCATTTCATCATTTGGCATCAGTCCGTACGACAGTTTCGGTACGTTGACATTCAGCGTCTTGCCATCCTTTGGATCCACACTTGCGATATCCTGATAGGAGAAGCCCAGCAAACGGATGGCGCCCGCCATCTGTGCGGAAGCACCTACTGCGGAAAGGGTCACATGGATGTCCACCTGTCTCGGACCCGTACGCTCCAATCCAATGCGCATTACCAGGTCATTGTAATCATAGTCGCCTGCCCCAGGAAAGCCCTCATCGTAACAGTAGGTATAGGCCATGACTTTCGGTATAACCTGACTAGGCTTTTGTTTTATGGCAATCGGGGTGGAGAAGTCCACATGGCGGTCCGTCACGTTGAAACGGGTCACGGTGTAGGTACCAGCCCGGTCTATCAGGGCCGCATAGAGCGTCGTCAGCATCGAAGGTACGGAAACGGACATCGTCACCTGCTGTTCGTCACTCACATAGACACGTCCCATCATCTCCGCTTCTGTCGAGGTAATCGGATTAGCGCTATAGATTTCTAACCTGTTAGCCTCCACATTCGCATTCACAGTAAACTGATACAACTGGCTCGTGGACAGTTGCCACGCATGATCCTGGTCAATACTGTCTACCGGCAAGACGCGTCTCCAGTATTCCTTGTTCTTATCCTCGTCGTACTCTATCTCTTTGCTGCACGAGATATTTCCTAACACCATCACTGCGGCCATAAGGACAAACAGTTGATTACAAATCTTCATCTTCATAAACTTACACCTTATTTTTGCTGCCAAAATTACTAATTTTCTCGCTAATGTGATACAAAAGTGATCTCGTTTTACAGAATTTAACTATAAAAATGATACATCTTACAAAATAATGTAGTAATTTTACACTGTCAAAACAGAAGATTCAGCGTAAACACGTTTTCTCGTGTTTTGTACCATTTTATATATGAAACCTGTCTTTTTGTGGACGAATATATGGTATTTAACTTATTTTAACCCGCAAATTCTTGCTTTTTATCGACAAATATCGTAATTTTGTCGCCGAATTCATTAAGATTATCTACCAAACGACATATTTTGTCGACGAGATCTTTTCAATTATCGATAATAATTCGCTTAAATAACATAATTAATTAAAACTTTTATGAAGATGAAAAAGTATTTGATGACAGGAATCGCAGCGCTTGCACTTTGCGTTGGGTTCACAAGTTGTTCTCATGATCTTGAGGCTCTCAGCCAGGAAGAAATCGACCAGTTGGAGGCTCAGAAGGTTGTAGAGAAGTACAACAGGGCATTCATTGCCACATTCGGCCAGCCTGCTGCTAATCAGAATTGGGGCTTTGGTTCTACACGTACACGTACAGAAAACGCCAATGCCAATGAGTGGGCAGACCCCGACAAGGAATATGGTGGTCTGTTAGTTCCCCCCGCTATTACTCCTACGCAGGCTGCTGTCGTGAAGGCGTATTTCCAGAATAATCCAGATCTCGATTATGATGATCCAAGATGGAGCAACTATTTCATTCAGCAGGTGTATAAGGGCAATCCTGAAACAGCAGGTGCCTATTCTCCTGAGCAGTATTTAGCTGCTGATGGAGAGAACTACATTCTTGCTTCTGACCACATGGATCACCTTCTGGCTATAGATCCCGATAGAAATTTTGTTGATCACATCAACAACTTCAATCACGGCGATTGCAGTCCAAATGGTGATGTACTTAACAATGGCGAGCATGTTGGTGGAGCACATCATACAGACAAGATTATGTATATGATGAACTCTACAACCAAGTCTTTCGCTTACCATAATAGTGACGGTTCTTTATATCATACTGAGTACACAGGACTGGTTAGTTGGGAAACAATTCATGATTGGGCAATTGAAAATTACGATGGTTATGATGGTTGCCTGAATGACACGTGGAACCGCTCATACATGGGCTTCGACTTCGAGCAGATAGTTGGAGATGATGTGTATTCAGTAACTAAAAATGTAGACTATCAAGCTGCTTGGCGTAGCCCTGATCAATATGAGGAAGGTGTTGAGTATGTTGATGGTTTTCCTGTAATAAGTGTTACATATAATACCTTTATGTTTGAAGGAAAAACCTATAATTATCTGATTACTAACAGAAATCAGTATGCAGCAGACAAAAATGAGACATCTTTTATAGGGAAATATAACAACAAGGTTACAACACCTGGTATTGCAGATTTCGATAACGAACCAAATAACGACGTTAAACGTGAATTGCTAGAGAAGGGCTATCTGCCTGTTGATGGTACTGCAGATAAGACTTGGGTGAAGGTTGGTGGTACCGCCGATGGTTATTTCAGTGACTGGATTGTCACTCTCACTGAGGCTAAAACTCCAGGTCCTGGTCCTACTCCCGATCCATTCGTGGCTGACCTCCGCATCATGGCTGAGGACTTGAGCGCTACTGAGAAATCCGACTACGACTTCAATGATATCGTATTCGATGTACAATTTAACAGAGCAGCAACAGAAACTACAGATGCAAAGCCTGCAAGGATTCTTGTAAGGGCTGCTGGTGGTACACTGCCTCTGCGTATTAAGGTAAAGAGTTCTGCTTCATCAAGTGATCCTACGTATACAGGTAAGGATGGCAATGGTTGGCAGGAAGTTCACGCCCTGTGGAACAAGAGCACTGGCATCATGATCAACACCAATGCTACTCAGCGCGTAAGTCCAAGTAAGGGTTATGAGGCAAACTACGATCTTGATCCTATCGAACTTGACTACGATGTAGCAGATGCTGCTGATGCCAAGAACATCACCATCGAAGTCCTGAAGGGTGGTCAGTGGATTGAAATGAGGGCTGAGGTTGGCATGCCTGCTGCTAAGTTTGCTTGTACTCCTGATCATGTTTGGGCTGAAGAACGTGTAAGCCTGAGTGGCAATTCTAACTTTGAAGAGTGGGTACAAGGTAAAGCCGCTTATTGGCAGTGGTATTAATTGATACATCAGATACTTCTATAAGTAATAAAAGGAAGGGGAGCGGTTGCGCGAGCAATCGCTCCTTTTTGGCTTTTTACCTAATTGCCATCTGCCATCCGCCAGAAATGATGTCAAATATTTTGCATCACAGGCATTATGGGTCAAATTTGCGGCATAACTATAAAAAACTTTTTCCTTAGGCATGGAACAATTTTTTCATAGTTATGCCGCAAAAACGGGTATGAATGGTCTTTTTTCGGAATGTAAGGAAAATTGAGAAGGGAAAAAGATTGAAGGGAATAAGTGTAAAAATCACAAAAATATTTGGAAGTTTCAAATATTTTTCCTACCTTTGCACTCGAATAAATAAAGTACATAAGACACTTTATCAAATACTTTAAATAAACTAAGTTAACGAGAAGGAGCGGCTACGGGATGTAGGTGCTCCTTTTTTTGTGGTTTTATTTTGCTAACTCGAAATTTTGCACTACCTTTGCAGGCAATATGGTACTGAATTGGATTTGGGTGGCGTTTTTTATCGTCGCGTTTTTGATTGCACTAGTGAAACTGGTGTTTCTGGGAGACTTCGAAGTGTTCCCTGCCATGATGGATTCGACCTTTTCCTCGTCGAAGACCGCGTTTGAGATTTCCTTGGGTCTGACAGGCGTGCTGTCGCTCTGGCTCGGCATCATGAAGATCGGCGAGAAGGGCGGTGTGGTGAACGTGCTGGCCCGATTGCTGAGTCCGATCTTTACCAAACTGTTCCCAGACATCCCCAAGGGACATCCCGTTACGGGCTCCATCTTTATGAATATCGCTGCCAATATGTTAGGCTTGGATAATGCCGCTACCCCACTCGGCCTGAAGGCAATGGAGCAGATGCAGGAACTGAACACCAAGAAGGATACAGCCTCGAACCCGATGATCATGTTCCTCGTGCTGAACACGAGCGGACTGACGCTGATACCTATATCTATTATGGTGTATCGTGCCCAGATGGGAGCCGCCCAGCCCACGGATATCTTCATCCCGATTCTGTTGGCCACATTCTTCTCAACCCTTGCAGGTATCATCGTCACCAGTCTCTTCCAGAAGATCAACCTGTTGAACCGTACGATCCTGTTGACCTTGGGAGGTGCAGCCCTCGTGGTGGCAGGCATCATCT
>JAGCRH010000068.1 GCA_017964785.1 Prevotella sp. | reverse complement strand
ATGACGACATCGTAGGTCTTACCAGCCTCCACAGGGAAGCCCTTGTAGTCGGCACCACGGCGTCCGAAGCCGAAACCGCCTCCGAAGCCACGACGACCACCGCCCTTGTTCTCCTCAACGACCTCGCCGTTGACTTTCAGGATGTAGCCGTTATCCGTGCTCAGGGTGTACTTCATCTCACCTGTGAAGGTGGCCTTGTACTTACCCGTGATACGGACGGAGAGGTTGTTGTTGTCGACACCCTCGGCAAAGCCCCAGGCACCAAAGGTCGAGAAGTTGAACTCGTTGGTATAGTAGTCCGTCTTCACGGGATCGCCTTCGAGGTTCTTGTTGTTCCAGAACTCCACGAACATACCCTTGCCGCCATTGAAGTCCTGAATGTGGTGTACAGTCGTGTACTCATCGTTCAGTTCGCAAGCCTTGTTATAGATGATCTTGGCCCCTGGCACGGCATTCTTGATACCCTCCAACAGCGAGTGCTTGTGGTTGTCGGTAGGCGTGCCACCGTAGTTACCGTTCAGGAGTTCCACATCGTCAGCATTCGGACCGAGGACGGCGAGGGTCTTGATGCTCTTCGAGAGGGGCAGCACATTGCCCTTGTTCTCCAACAGCACCATCGACTCGCGGGCAGCCTGTGTAGCCATCTCGTCGTTCTTCTCGCTACTGATGACCTCAGGACCGAGTTTCGCCCAAGGCAGCATGTCAGCGGGATCGAACATACCCAGTTCGAAACGACCTGTGAGGGTCTTACGCAGGTGGGCATCGAGGTCACTCTCCTTAATCAGGTTCTGTTTCAGACCTTCGGTGAGTGACATAAATACCTTACCGCATTCCAAGTCGGTACCGTTCAACACGGCGTCGACAGAGGCAGAGAGGCCGTCCTTATGCGTCTCGTGCTGACCACGGTTGAAGAAGTTGTTGATGGCGTCGCAGTCGGTGAGCACGATGGCATCGTAGCCCCACTTGTTGCGCAGGATGTCAATCAACAGACGGTCGCTGGTGCAACAGGGTTTCCCCTCGAAGCGCTGGTAGGCGCACATCACCTCACGCACGTTGCCTTTCTTAACCAGCGCCTTGAAGGCAGGCAGATAGGTCTCCCACAGATCACGGTTGGTGGGCTCCACATTCATCGAGTGGCGTAAGGGCTCCGGACCGCTGTGCACGGCATAGTGCTTGGCACAGGCATGGGTCTTGAAGTAGTGATCATCGTTGCCCTGCATACCGAGCACGGTCTGCACGCCGAGAACGGCATTCAAATAGGGGTCCTCACCACAGGTCTCCTGTCCCCTGCCCCATCGCGGATCGCGGAAGATGTTTACGTTGGGGCACCAGAAGGTGAGTTCAGGATTACCAGGATAGTAGGTCACGCCCATCGGCACATTGAAGATATTATGGTCACTGCGGTTCCAGTTGGCACGGGCCTCATCAGACACCTGCGAGAACACGTCGTAGACCAACTGCGCATTGAAGGCAGCAGCCAGTCCGATCGGCTGCGGATAGACGGTATAGCCGCCCTGACGCACACCGTGACAGGCCTCACTCCACCAGTTGTAGGAGGGGATGCCCAGACGGTCGATACTGATGGACTTGTTCATCATCAGTCCCACCTTCTCCTCGGGTGTCAACATTTTCAGCAGACTCTCCACACGCTGTGCCGTCGGCAACTTCGGGTTCTGCCATTCATACTTGTACTGGGCCGACGCACTGGTCAGGGCCATCATAGCGGTCACTGCCGCCAAAATCAATTTTCTCATTTTAATACTATATTTACTATTCATACTTTCACATTAGAAGCCACCGCCAGGGAAGCCGCCACCACCGGGGAAGCCACCGCCGCCACCTGGGAAGCCGCCGCCACCGCCTGGGAAGCCACCGCCGCCACCACGACGACCGCCGCCACCACCGGCACGACCACCACCGAAGCCACCAAAGCCACCCATCTGAGGTGCAGGACGCTTGGCAATTTCGAGGAGCAACTTAATCAGGGCAGCACGACGCAGACCCCATGTGGGATAATCATCGGCTTTCAGCACATCCATCTGGATACCAGGCATTCCGCCACCGCCACCAGGCATTCCCTGCATGAAGTCCATGTTACTGGTGGTGAGAACACAAGCCTTGGCTTTACCGTCGGCCACGAGTTTGTCGACAATCGCGTCGGCACCACCCACCTTGAACCAACTCTCCATGGTCTCGCCCTGAGCAGGAACCAACTGGATCATCGTAGGCATCATAAACATACCACCGCCCTGCTGACCTTGCATCGGCGAGGTGTACCAGGCCTCATTCCGCTCGTAGTCGTAGGATACCCTTCCGTGCTCAATGTCACCCATCGAGGCGAAGTTGAAAGGCGACTGGGGATTGTCGGCCACGCTGTACTTAAAGCCCTTTTCTGCGGCAAGATACATATTACTCGGGTCGGCCACCTGCGTGCCGTCCACCACGAAGCAATACTCGAAGGTGTCAAAGAGGTGGTCGGTCAGCGTCGCGCTCCACACACCGTCGCTGTCACGCTCCATGGCGATATTCTCCGGCAGCATCTCACACTCCAACTCTACCTTCTTGGCCTCGGGAGCCTTGAAACGGAAGATGATACCGTCTTCGTTATATTCAGGCGAGATAATAGGACGCGGGAAGAGACGAGCCATCACACCAGGCGTGAACTGCTGCTCCTGACCCGTTTTGGCAGGGGCAGGCTGACCGTTCTTCATGGCCTCCTCAGAAGCCTTCTTGTTGAACAGCAACGGCAGGGTCTTCGTCAGGAAGTACTTGGCGTTCATCCAGGTGTGTCCGAACTTACCAGTGGTAAACTCCTTCACGCTCTTGATACCCTTGCTGTCGAGGAACTCCATATAGTCGCGGGCATTGCCATAAAGGAAGTCATCCGTACCCACACCCAGCCAGAAGAGGTGGATCTTCTTGTTGGTATCGGCGGCATTGTCATACACATTGGGGATATCCGTCGAGGTGAACGAACTGTAACTGCACAGATAAGAGAACTTATCGAGGTTTGTCAGACCATTCAGCAGACCCTGGTTACCACCACGGGAGAAACCGCCGATGGCACGGTTGTCGCGATTGTTCACCGTCCGGTAGTTCTTCTCGATATAAGGCATCAGGTCGTTGATGAGATCCTTGCTGAACACATCGTTACCAAACTGCATCTGCGGACCGCCATCCTTCGGCGTCGGCAACAGTTTCGTGGGATTACCGTAGGGCAGCACCACGATCATCTCCTTGGCGGCCTTCTCGGCAATCAGGTTGTCGAGGATATAGTTCACACGGCCCACTTTCAGATACACCTCCTCGGTGTCCGTCGTACCGCTGATGAGATAGAACACGGGATATTTCTTCTGCTCGGCTCCCATATTGAAGCCGCCGCCACCCATGCCCATCGAGTTGTAACTGGGCGGCAGATAGACGATGGCATTGTTGGTGCCACCGAGACTCTTCGAATAATAGTGGATATACTCCACACGTCCGTGGGGCACATCCTTGATGTCGTGGGGCAGTCCGTCCTTCGACTTGATTTCCAGCAGACTGTTCTTGAAGCCCTCGTTGGGGAAGTACTGCGGGTTCTGAGGGTCCATCACACTCACGCCATCCACCACGAAGCAGTAGGGATACATGTCGGGAGCGGCAGGACCGAGTGTCACAGTCCAGACGCCATCGGCATTACGGGTCATCTCCTTACGCCCCTGGGCAAACTGGACATCCACCATCACACTCTTTGCAGAGTCATTCTTGTAGTTAAAGGTCACGGTTCCATCTGGATTACAGACGGTTGATTTGACTGCGGACTGCTGAGCCCAACAGTTTGTTGCCAGTCCAAATAATGCGGCAATAGCAACACATTTTACTTTTCTCATATGCATATAGTTTAAGTAAGTTAGAAAATTTCGGGCAAATATAAGCAAAAAAAATGAACGTACCAAATACACTTCCGTAAGATTAAAGTTTTTTAAACATACGTCGCTTTGTCAATCGGAATCTTTTTCATAACTTTGCACCCGCATTCAACAATAAATAATAACTATTCATGAAGAAATTCTTAGCATCCATCCTAACGGCAGTCTTCGCCAGTTGCATCACGGCAAGCGCCGCCACCATCACCGACAACGGCGACGGTAAGTACACCATCCAGAACGACAAGGTCACGATGACCGTCTCAAAAGACGGCGGCAAAATCCTCTCTTTCAAATACGGCGACGACGAGGTGATCAGTCAGACCACCTTCCCCAACTCGTTTGGCAGCACCTTCTGGACCAGTCCACAGAAAGAATGGAACTGGCCCCCGGTGCCCGAGTTCGACCGTATGCCCTACCAGGTGACCACCGGCGACAAACTCGTCATGACGAGTGAGGTGTCAGGACGCCTCAAATATCAGATCCGCAAGGAGTTCAGCGTCGATCCTGCCGACAAGGCCATCGTGGTGGCCTACACCATCATCAACAAGTCGGAAGAGACGCGCCAGGTGGCGCCGTGGGAGATCACCCGCGTCCCCAACGACGGCATCATCTTCTTCGATGCAGCCGTCGAGGACATCACCCCCGCAGGCCTGATGGACTTCCGGTCTGCCTTCGGACTCAGTTGGTACACCGCCGACGAGGCCCAGCAGAACCGTAAGATCAATGCCGACGGCAAGGGTTGGTTGGCCCACTGCGCCAAGGGTCTGCTGATGGTGAAGAAATTTCAGGACATCGACAAGTCGCAGCCTGCTCCCGACGAGGCCGAGATACAGGTCTACGTGAACCAGCGCAAGACCTTCATCGAGTTGGAGAGCCAGGGTGCCTACACCACGCTGAAACCCGGTGAGGAGTTCACATGGACCGTCCGCTGGTATCTGCAGCCCTACGACTCCGCCCAGCCCAGCGAAGCCCTCAAAAAGAAGGTGCTCGATATGATCAAAGGGTAAGGGATCCTGACTGAAAATAACAGAACAAAAAAGGCTGAGAATCACTTCTCAGCCTTTTCTTAAAATGTCGGGGCTACTGGACTCGAACCAGCGACCTCGCGCCCCCCAGACGTGTGCGCTACCAACTGCGCTAAGCCCCGAACATTTTTGCAACTTGCACTGACCCTTCGGTCAAATCGCCTGCAAAAGTACAACGTTTTTTCGGATTGACCAAATTTTCAGGGAACTTTTTTTGTAAAACAACGTTTTTTTACAGATGATTTTTGCCTATACAAATAATAATGTGTAATTTTGCACGTTATTTAAAGGAAAAAAGGAAAAAATAAACAAGATAAAACTCGAAAAAAGTGACACAATATAAGATTACGGCTCCGAAGACGCTGAACGCCACCGTGGCGCTGCCGGCCTCGAAGAGCATCTCAAACCGTGCGCTCATCATCCATGCGTTGAGCGGCGGCGAGACACTGCCCCAGAACCTGAGCGACTGCGACGATACGGAAGTGATCATCAAGGCGCTGCGCGACATGCCGGAGGAGATCAACATCAAGGCGGCAGGTACGGCGATGCGGTTTATGACGGCCTACCTCTCAGTGACACCAGGCATGCACACCCTCACTGGCACAGAACGGATGAAGCACCGTCCCATCGGTATCCTGGTGGACGCCCTGCGCGCCTTGGGAGCAGACATCACCTACGCTGGCGAGGAGGGCTTCCCCCCACTCCGCATCACTGGTCAGAAACTGCAAGGCGGCACCTTGGAGATTGCGGGCAACGTGAGTTCGCAATACATCTCGGCACTACTGATGATCGGCCCTGCGCTGGAAAAGGGACTGGAACTGCGACTGACGGGTGACATCATCTCACGCCCCTACATAGACCTGACGCTCTACATGATGGGCGAGTTCGGCGCGGATGCGGAATGGACGGCCAGCGACACCATCACCGTGAAACCCAAGCCCTACAAGCACCGCGACTACCTGATCGAGAACGACTGGAGCGGCGCCTCCTACTGGTATGAGATGCTGGCACTGACGGACGACCGCGACGCGGAACTGCGCCTCACGGGCCTGAAAGACGGCTCGAAGCAGGGCGACTCCGTGGTGAGATACATTTTCAGTATGTTGGGCGTGAAGACCACCTTCCAGTCGAAGAAATCGACCAAGCCGCAGACGGTGACCATCCAGACCAACGGACGCTGTCTGCCGAAACTGGAATACGATTTCGTCAACTCGCCCGACCTGGCTCAGACCTTCGTCGTGGCCTGTGCCGCCAAGGGTGTCCCCTTCCACTTCAAGGGACTTTCGACGCTGAAAATCAAGGAGACAGACCGTATTGAGGCCCTGAAAAAGGAGATGCGGAAACTGGGCTACGTGATAGAGAGCAGGAACGACAGTGAACTGATCTGGAACGGTGAAACCTGTGCGCCCACGATGGAACAGGGCATCGACACCTACGAGGACCATCGGATGGCACTGGCCTTCGCGCCGTATGCCTTGAAATCGGGCAGCATCATCATTAATCATCCACAAGTGGTGACAAAGTCGTACCCAGCGTTCTGGGTCAGTCTGGCCGAGGCCGGTTTTACCGTAGAAGAAATAGGATGAGTTTTGCGCTGGTTTGCATAGGGATGATCGTGGTGCTGGGCATCGTTGCCGCAGTGGCCAACCGGTTCGACAAGGGGAAGGACACCATCGAACAGGGACATGATTGTTCCACGTGCACAGCCGCTCATGACGAGACATGCAAGTTGCACTGTCTGATGGAAGAAGGAAGAAGTAAGATGGACGATGGTAGAAGGAAGAAGTCTCTTTCCTCTTTCCTCTTTCCTCTTATTTGTCACCACGATCATCCTATTCGCCGCATGTTCCACCAAGCACAACACAGCCCAGTCGCGCTGGTGGCACTCGTTCAACGCCAAATACAACATCTACTACAACGGGCAGCAGGCCTTCATCGACGGCAACCTCGAAAAGGAGAAAAGCAATCAGGACAACTATACTGAGACCCTCCCACTCTACCCCGTCGGCAACAAGAACAGCCGAGAGATCGGCAAGGGCCAGTACGAACGTGCCATCGAGAAGGCGGAAAAGGCCATCAAGATGCACAGTATCAAGGCCAAGCCTGAATGGAAGAGCGGCAAGACTAAGACCGCCAAGGACCGAGAGTGGCTGGAGCGCAGGGAGTACAACCCGTTTATCTGGAAGGCGTGGATGCTGTTGGGCAAGGCGCAGTTCCAAAAGGGTGCCTTCGACGAGGCCGCCGCAACCTTCTCCTATATGAGCCGACTCTACCAGACACAGCCCATGCAGAACGGACTGGCAAGGGCGTGGCTCGCCAAGTGCTATGTGGAACTGGACTGGCTCTACGATGCAGAGGACGTGATCCGCAATATGAACCGCGACTCGGTGGACTTCCGTACCGTGAAGGACTGGGACTACACCTATGCCGACTACTACCTGCGTAATGGGGAGTTGGAAAAGGCCGTGCCCTATCTGCGGAAAGTCATCAAGCACGAGAAGCGCAGCAAACTGAGGGCCCGCGAGTGGTTCCTGATGGGACAGATACAGCGCCAACTCGGCAACCGTGCCGAGGCAGAGCGCGCCTTCAAGAAGGTGGTGGGCTGTCATCCCCCCTACGAGATGGAGTTCAATGCCCGCATCGCCCAGACGGAAGTCGTCGCCGCAGAGAATGCCAAGGGGATGATCAGCAGACTGAAACGCATGGCGCGCAACGACAACAACAAGGACTATCTGGATCAGGTGTATTATGCCATGGGTAATATCTACATGGCCCAGAAGGATACGGCAAAGGCCATCGCCGCCTACGAGAAAGGCAACGAGAAGGCCACACGCAGCGGCATAGAGAAAGGTGTGCTGTTGCTGACCTTGGGTAATCTGTACTGGGAGATGGAGAAATACAACGATGCCCAGCGCTGCTACGGCGAGGCCATCGGTCTCTTGGATAAGGATCGCGACGACTACGAGGAACTGTCGAACCGCTCGAAGGTGCTCGACGAACTGGTGCCTTATACGGATGCCATCCACCTACAGGACTCGCTGCTGGAACTCTCGATGATGCCAGAGGAAGAGCAGTTGAAGGTGATCGACCGCATCATCGACGAACTGAAAAAGAAAGAGAAGGAGGAATTGCGCAGGCAGCAGGAACTCGAAGCCGAACAGATCATGCAGCAGAACGCCGCCAAGGGCGACAATATGCAGCGCACCAACGCGCCGACAGCCCCCACCGCTCCACAACAGGGCAACGGACAGTGGTACTTCTACAATCCGATGGCAGTGAACCAGGGTAAACAGACCTTCCAGCGGCAATGGGGTAAGCGCGAGAATGCTGACGACTGGCAGCGTGTGAACAAGACGGTGGTGAACCTCAATCCAGAGGAGTCTGCTCCCACCGACCCATCTAACCCATCCCTCCCCACCGATAGCCTCGCCGCTCTGGCAGACAGCCTCGGCGTCCTGCCTGACTCCATCGCAGCCCTTCCAGTGGACACCATCCCAGAAGATACCCTCGCCAACGACCCACACAACCGCGAGTACTATCTGGCACAGATACCTACCACCGACGAGATGAAGGCCGCCTGCCACGACATCATCAAGGACGGACTGTTGCACTCTGGCATCATCTTCAAGGACAAACTTGAAAACCTGCGCCTCAGCGAAAAGCAATTCCTGCGACTGACAGGCGACTATCCGGACTTTGAGCATTTAGACGAGGCATGGTATCACATGTTCCTGCTCTACTCACGACAAGGACGAGCGGATCTGGCGGACAGTTGTCTGGCGCATTTGCAGACGGACCACCCAGAGAGTGAATGGACCATCCTGCTGAGCGATCCCTACTACTTCGAGAATGCCCAGTTTGGCGAGCATATCGAGGACTCGCTCTATGCCGCCACCTACCAGGCCTTCAAGGACGACAATCACCAGATGATACGTGCCAATGCGAAGATATCGGAAGAACGCTTTCCACTGGGTGAGAACCGTGCGAAGTTCATCTTCATCGACGGTCTGAGCCGACTGAACGACGGCGATGGCGACGGCTGTATCGAACAACTGAAAGTGGTGGTGGAGAAGTATCCGGAGAGTGAGGTGAGCGAGTTGGCTGGTATGATCATCAAGGGCGTACAGGACGGACGACGGTTGCATGGTGGTAAGTTTGACATCGGCGACGTCTGGTCACGAAGGGATATCACCCTGACGGCCGACTCCACCGTGACAGACACGTTGAATGCCTCCCGTGAACAGGACTTCCTCTTCATCCTGACCTATCAACCCGACTCCGTCAACGAGAACCAACTGCTCTACGAGATGGCGCGCTACAACTTCACCAATTTCCTGGTGCGTAACTTCGAGATACAGATAGAGGCGGCAGAACCACCATACGTGGAGGAGGACGAGGAAGGCTATGTGGCGCCTGGCGAGTATCACAGGATGGTGTTCAGCGGCTTCCTCAGTTACGACGAGGCCCTGCAATATGCCCGTCAACTCTATGCCGACAAGGCGATGGCAGAACGGCTGCGACCCTGTCTGAGCCTCATCATCAGTAGTCAGAACCTCGCCCTGTTGGGGAGCCGGTTCTCTTACGAAGAGTACGAACGTTTCTATGAAGAGACCTTCGTGCCGATGAAGATCAGTGAAGAGAAACTGCTGATACGGCCTGACAACGTGGAGATCATCGACCCAGAGGACGAGGGCAGTGAATTAGAGGATACGACGGAAGGCGAAGAGGACGGCGAGGAGAGCGACGACGACGGCATCCTGCCTGGAGCGCCTGCCAAGAAGACAGAAAAGAAACAAGTGGAAGACTTCGACTTCGGCGATGACTTCTGGTAAGAGAAGTGAAAAGTGAGAAGTGAAAAGTGAAAAGTTATGACGAACGGCATATTATTATGGGTGGATGACGAGATTGAGCAGTTAAGGGCGCAGATCTTGTTCTTGGAAAAGAAAGGCTATGAGGTGACGACAGTCTCGAATGGCACTGACGCCATCGACCTCTGTCGAGAGCACAACTATGACCTGGTGCTGTTGGACGAACAGATGCCAGGTATCAGCGGTTTGGAAACCTTGCAGCGCATCAAGGAGATACACCCCACCACCCCTGTGGTGATGGTCACCAAGAGCGAAGAAGAGAATATCATGGAACAGGCCATCGGCCAGAAGATTGCCGACTACCTGATCAAGCCCGTCAACCCCAACCAGATACTCCTGACCCTGAAAAAGAACATCCACCGCAAAGAGATTGAGACGGAGGTGACGCAGAGCCAGTATCAGCAGAACTTCCAGCAGATTGCGATGCAAATCATGGACTGTCAGACTTGGCAGGACTGGGTGGAAGTATACAAGCGCCTCGTGCACTGGGAACTGGAACTGAGTAGCACGGAGAGCAGTATGACTGATATGCTCCAGATGCAGAAGCAGGAAGCCAACCTCGGCTTTGCGAAGTTTATCAGGAAGAACTACCTCGACTGGGTGGCGAGTTTGGGAAATCCTAGGGATAATAAGAGGCCGATCCTCTCGCCAGAGATTTTCAAGACCACCATTTTTCCGCTCCTCAATGAACAGAAGAAAGTGATCCTCGTGGTGCTCGACAATTTCCGCTACGACCAGTGGCGGATGCTCTCACGCGAACTCAGCGACCAGTTCGAGATCGACGAACAACTCTATTGCAGCATCCTGCCAACGGCCACGCAATATGCCCGTAACGCCATCTTCTCTGGTCTGATGCCTGATAAGATTGCGGAGATGTTTCCTGACCTCTGGGTGGACGAGGACGAGGAGGAAGGCAAGAACCTGAACGAAGAACCGCTCATCAAGACGCAGTTAGACCGCTATCGCAGAAAGAACACCTTTTCCTATCATAAGGTGAACAACTCGTTGGATGCCGACAGACTGATGCAGCAACTGAGCCGTTTGGAGAAAAACGACCTAAATGTGGTCGTGTTCAACTTCATCGATATGCTGAGTCATGCCCGTACGGAGTCGAAGATGGTACGCGAACTGGCCAACAACGAGAGTGCCTACCGCAGCATCACCCTCTCCTGGTTCCGCCACTCCGTGATTGCCGACTTTTTCAGGTATATCGCGCAGAAAGACTATAAAGTCATCGTCACCACCGATCACGGCAGCATCCGCAGTACACAGCCTGTGAAGATCGTAGGCGACAGGAACACGAACACCAACCTGCGCTATAAACTCGGCAAGAACCTGGCCTACGACGACAAGAGCCTGTTTACCATCAAGGAGCCTCGTAAGGCGCTGTTACCTGCGCCCAACCTCTCTACGAGTTATGTGTTTGCCACAGGCGACTCGTTCTTCGCCTATCCCAACAACTACAATTATTACGTCTCCTACTACCGCGACACCTTCCAGCACGGCGGCATCTCGATGGAGGAGATGATTATCCCACTCATCACACTGACAGGGAAGAAGAGATGAAGATTGAACATTGAAGATTGAACATTGAAGATTATGATTAGTATTCAGATTAAGGATATAGAGCATATCGGCGAGGCGGCTCGCGAGTTTATCGAGCATATCGGCGAGCACCGTGTGTTTGCATTTTACGGAGAGATGGGGGCTGGCAAGACCACTTTCATCAAGGCCATCTGTGAAGAACTGGGTGTGGAGGATGTCATCACCTCACCCACCTTCGCCATCGTGAATGAGTATTCTCTTACCTCTCACCTCTCACCTCTCACCTCTAAAATCTACCATTTCGACTTCTATCGCATCAAGAAACTGGAAGAAGTCTACGATATGGGGTTCGAAGACTACTTCTATTCTGGCGCACTCTGCTTCATCGAGTGGCCTGAACTGATAGAGGAAGTACTCCCTGAGGATGCCGTCAAGGTGCACATCAAAGAAAAAGAGGACGGCACTCGCACCATCCTCTTCTAAACGTTCAAAGGTTTTGTTCCTGAAAGTCCAGGTCTGCCTGTACGACGAAGAGCACATATTCCGGATCGAGGTTGGTGACACCTTCCTCCTTAGCCTTGCGACAGACATAGTCGGCCACAGCCTCCAAGTCGATGTCAACCTCCTCCTCAGTACTCTCTAAGATGCCACTCGAATAGTAATAGTCTACTATCAAGTCCATCATATACAGGATGCTCTGGTCGCTGTAATGCTTCTTGGCATCAAAGGGAATCTGCTCGCGGATGAACGCCAGTTCCCGCTGATTCTCTTCTTCGTCGAGCCTGAGTTCTTCTTCAATGCTGGCCATAGATCAAAGCAGTGCCTGGAATTTCTCGTCCAACTTAGCCTCGCTTTGGGCACCCACCATCTTATCAACCACCTCACCGTTCTTGAAGAACAGGATGGTGGGGATGTTACGGATACCAAACTCTGCAGCGAGGTCGTCGTTGTCCTCTACGTCACACTTACCAACGGCAATCTTACCGTCGTATTTCTCTGCCAACTTCGCAATGATTGGGCCAATCATACGACAGGGGCCACACCATGTTGCCCAGAAATCCACTACCAAAGGCAGATCGCCTTTCTTCAGGCTCTCAAAATTCTCACTTGTGATTGTTACTTCCATAATCTTTTCTGATTTTATGATAATTACATATTAATACTTCTGCAAAAGTCGTGCCAACATTTCAATGTTCAATGTTCAATTAATCTTATAGTCGAGCATCTCATGGCTCTCGATATAGTCAATCAGCGTATGACGCACGTCTACACCTCCGTTCGAGGCACGCAGCAGCACGTGGTTCCTACTCTGTGAGTCGCGGAGGAGGAAGAAGAGTTTGGTCTTCCCTGGATTCTCACTGATAATCTCGCTGAGTTCCGCCACGATCTGTTCATCAAGCATATCTGAGGCCAGCGAGATGGTGATCCTGTCTATCGACTTCTCCTTGACGGTTTGCAGCAACTCGACATTTGTCACTTTCAATTCCTTCTGATTGCTATTAAAGAAACGTGCCTGCATCTTGCCTGTGACATAGATGGCCGCCCCTTCGATGAACTTGCCATTCAGATTGATCCAGTCGTCGCCGAAGAGCACCAACTCACCAGGGCCGTCGAAGTCTTCAAGGGTGACTATCCCCCAAGGCTTATTGTTCTTACCAAACTTCGACTGGACGCTGGTGACGACGCCACCCAAGGTAATGTCTTCCCTGTCCTTTAAGGCGATACCTCGGTCTGCCAATTCGGCACACTTGGTATTGCACAGGTTGTCGAGCACAATCTTATACTCATCAAGGGGATGAGCGGAGAGGTAGATACCCACGAGGTCGCGCTCCTTGTTCAGTCGTTCAATGTCGCTCCAACGTGCCTCGCTCTTCGGCACAGGCGGACGGGCTATCTCAACACCTTCGCCAAAGGCTCCAAAGAGGGAGTTCTGCATCTCGGCCTTCTCCTGCTGGTAGGCCTGACCGTAGCGCACCAAGGTATCTAAGAACATCTCACCCTTGTTGTTGACGGCAAAGTAGTCCTCACGACGGATACCAAAACTATCGAATCCCCCACTCAGGGCCAGACTCTCATAGCCCTTGCGGTTGATGGATGAGAAACTGACACGCTGGGCAAAGTCATAGATATCCTTGTAGAGTCCGTTCTTCTCGCGTTCCTCGATGATGGCCAGTGCTGCCGAGTCGCCCATGCCCTTGATGGCACCCAGGCCGAAACGGATCTCACCATGGTGGTTCACACCAAACTTCTCATACGACTCGTTCACATCGGGACCTAAGGTGGCGATACCCATCTGCTTGCACTCGTCCATCAGTTTGGTGATTTCCGTAATCTGGTCACGCCGACGACTCATGATTGCCGCCATGAACTCAGCAGGATAGTTGGCTTTGAGGTAGGCCGTCTGGTAAGCCACCCAGGAATAACAGGCGGCATGCGACTTGTTGAAGGCGTAAGAGGCAAATGCCTCCCAGTCGGCCCATATCTTCTCCAATATCTTGGGGTCATGGCCATTCTTCTTACCCCCCTCAATGAACTTCGGCTTCATCGCATCAACGATGTCTTTCTTCTTCTTACCCATCGCCTTACGAAGTGCATCACTCTCGCCTCTGGTGAAATCGGCCAAGAGACGCGAGAGCAACATCACCTGCTCCTGATACACCGTGATACCATAGGTATCTTTCAGGTATTTCTCCATGATGGGGATATCGTAGGTGATTGGCTCATCGCCGTGCTTACGACGGATAAACTGAGGGATATAGCCCATCGGCCCTGGACGGTAGAGGGCGTTCATGGCGATCAGATCCTCAAACACGGTGGGTTTCAGTTCACGCAGGTATTTACGCATACCGTCCGACTCAAACTGGAAGGTGCCGATGGTGCGGCCCTGCTGGTAGAGTTCGTAGGTCTTGGGGTCGTCGATGGGGATATGATCGAGGTCCACCTCAATGCCTCTGGTTCGCTTGATATTCTCACAGGCCTCCTTCAACTCCGAGAGAGTCTTCAACCCCAGGAAGTCCATCTTGATGAGTCCTGTCGACTCAATCACATGTCCGTCGTACTGCGTACAGTTGGTCTTTACACCCTTGAAGTCAGGATCATCTGCCGTCGATACTGGCACGTGGTCACTGATGGGGTCGCGACAGATGATGAAGCCACAGGCATGGATACCCGTTCCACGTACCGTTCCCTCCAACATCTTCGCGTATTTGATGGTATTGGCCAGCGCCTTGTCATTAGAGGCCTCCGCATCGCGTAACTCCTGTACATACTTGATGGCATTGGGCAGGTTCATCTTCGTAGCCTTACCGTCAGGACCGTCTGGCAGACGATCTGGGATGGCCTTACACAAGGCATTGGATATAGGGATGGGTACCTTTTCTACGCGAGCCACATCCTTGATGGAGTTCTTTGTGGCCATCGTGGCGTAGGTGATGATATGGGCACAGTTCTCATGGCCGTACTTATCCTCCACCCACTTCAACACGCGACCTCGTCCGTCGTCGTCGAAGTCAGTATCAATATCAGGGAGCGAGATACGGTCAGGGTTGAGGAAACGCTCAAACAGCAGGTCGTACTTCAACGGGTCGATCTTTGTGATGCCTAAACAATAGGCCACCACACTGCCTGCCGCAGAACCACGGCCAGGGCCTACCATCACACCCAGTTCGTCACGGGCAGAATTGATAAAGTCCTGCACAATCAGGAAGTAGCCTGGGAAACCCATCGTCTTCATGATGTGCAGTTCGAACTTGACACGTTCCAGCACCTCGTCAGGAATAGGATCTCCATAGATACGCTTGGCACCCTCGTACGCCAGTTTCGCCAGATAGTCGGCCTCAAACTTGATGCGGTAGAGTTTGTCATAGCCGCCAAGTTTCTTAATTTTCTTCTGGCCTTCCTCTGGCAAGAGTTGGTTTTGGCCGTTCTCATCGGAGGTAAACTCGTCATAGAGTTGCTGTTCCGTGAATTTCTTTCGCCACTCTTCTTCCGTACCGAAGTCCTCAGGGATGGGGAAGAACGGCATGATGGGGTCGTTGTCGAGGCTATAGACCTCCACCTTATTTAATATATCTAAGGTATTGGCCAGTGCCTCTGGCACATCACTGAAAATATCGTTCATCTCCTGACGCGTCTTGAACCACTCCTGCTTGGAATAGAGCATACGCGTCGGATCGTCGAGGTCCTTACCTGTCGAGAGACAGAGCAGATGGTCGTGGGCCTCGGCATTCTCCTTGTCCACAAAATGGGCATCATTGGTGCAGATGAGTTTGATACCGTATTCCTTGGCCAGTTCTATCAGCACCTTGTTGGCCTGCTGCTGCATGGGATAGGTCTCACGGTTGGCACGGATATTGGGATCCGTCACCTCGTGGCGCTGTAACTCCAAATAATAGTCGTCGCCCCAGAGCCGCTGGTGCCACTCAATGGCCTCACGGGCTCCGGCAATATCCCCTTTCAATATCTTGGCAGGCACCTCACCAGCAATACAGGCCGAACAGACAATCAGGTCCTCGTGGTATTTCTCCAATTCCATCCGATCCGTACGCGGACGGTTATAGAAGCCATCGACCCACGAGTTACTGACCAGTTTGATCAGGTTCTTGTAGCCGTTGGCATTCTTGGCCAGCACGATCAGGTGGTAGCCACCCAAGTCCTCCTTATGCTCTTTCAGGCTCTTATCACCTCGACGGGCCACATACATCTCACAGCCGAAGATGGGTTTGAAGGGTTCGAGTCCTTCTTTCTTGCGGCCTTTGTTTACCTCGTTGCAGATATCGTGAAATTCTTTGATGCCGAACATGTCACCGTGATCAGTGATGGCCATGCCCTTCATGCCATCGTCTATCGCCTTGTTGACAAGCCGTTTGATACTCGACTGTCCATCGAGGATTGAGTAGTATGTATGTACGTGCAGATGTATGAAATCTTCCATCGAAATGCTTGCTTTTTCCGTTTTCGTGGGTCAAAGTTACTGCTAAATCCTGAGAATATCAAAAGAAAAGTGTGAAAAGTTTGTAATTTACGCAAAAAAGATGTACCTTTGCAACCGGAAACGAAAACAATCGGAAAGATAACTAATGGGAGAAAGAATCAAGAAACTGAAAAAAATCAGGATTCACCGCGAGGGTACCAACGAACTGACACTTAGTGCCGGACTGATCATCGCTATCGGTGCGCTGCTCCTGCGGCTCTTCGAATCACATATTCCTTTTTGGATTTTTATTATCATCTTCGGAACCGTCTGGTTTGTGGCACTGAACTTCTACCGCTGTCCCATCCGCTACTTTAACGGCGACACAGAGAAATTGGTTGTGGCACCTGCCGACGGCAAGATCGTCGTGGTGGAGGAAGCCGAGGAGAATGACTACTTCCACGACAAGCGCCTGATGATCTCTATCTTCATGAGTCCGTGGAACGTACACGCCAACTGGTTTCCTGTTGACGGCAAGGTGAAGTTTGTGAAGCATTTCAACGGCAACTACCACAAAGCGTGGCTGCCCAAGGCCAGCGAGGAGAACGAGCATTCTGACATCATGATCACTACGCCCGAGGGTGAGGATATCTTGGTGCGCCAGATTGCCGGCGCCGTGGCCCGTCGTATCGTCACATACGCCAAACCCGAAGAGGAGTGCTATATCGACGAGCACATGGGCTTTATCAAACTGGGTTCGCGTGTGGATGTATTCCTGCCGCTGACGGCCAAGGCCTGTGTCACAATGAACCAGCCCACAACGGGCGACCAGACGGTCATCGCAAAATTGGCATAATGTTCAATGGTCAATGTTCAATGATTAAGAAGCATATCCCAAATACGATCACCTGCTGCAACCTCATCTCAGGTTGCATCGCCACCTATTGGGCATTCATGGGTGTGACCTATCTGGCGCTACTGTTCATCGTGATTGGAGCGGTCTTTGATTTCTTCGACGGGATGGTGGCACGCCTGCTGCACGTCTCCTCCCCCATCGGCAAGGAACTCGACTCATTGGCCGACGACATCACCTTCGGCTTTGCCCCCTCGGCTATTGTGTTCAGTTATCTCTGCACCTTCCATATCCATATTCCTATCGTGCCTTTCCTCGCCTTTGTGATGGCAGCCTTCTCGGCTTTGCGCCTCGCGAAGTTCAACCTTGACGAGCGACAGGCCTTGGGTTTCATCGGACTCCCCACCCCTGCCAATGCCCTCTTCTGGGGTTCACTCATCGTGGGCTTGCAGGAAAAAGCCATCTGCTTTGAGGGCATGGAATGGTGTATTCTCGTTGGCACTTTTATCAGTTGCTGGTTGCTCATTGCCGAAATCCCCATGTTCGCCTTGAAGTTCAAGACCTGGGGCTGGAAGGGCAATGAGATCAAATACATCTTTATCCTCTCCTGCATACCACTGCTGCTCCTGTTGGGAGTCACTGGCCTGGCCGCCATCATTGCATGGTATGTCATTCTGTCTATTGCCACTCATAAAACAACCTAAAAAACAATCTATATTATGCTGAAAGGATTTGTTGCCATCATTCTTTTTATCCTCATTGGTATCGCCGTCGTCGTAGCGGTGGTGCTCCGTTTCATGTACAAAGGCGTCAGGAACATGAGAGACATGCAGGAACAGTTTATGAATACTGGTGGTAAGAAATACAGTCGTCAGGAGTATATCCGCAACCAAAGGGAGCAGCGGGAGAAAAATCCTTTCGACAAGGACTACTTCAAGAGCAGCGGCAGCAAGAAGCAAGAGCCGAAGACAGAAAAGCAAACCACTACCCGCAAGACAACTACGGATAGTGGTGTAACAATCATCGACGACCGCGAGAGCGAAGAGAAGAAAAAGATCTTCGACAACAGCGACGGCGAGTACGTCGAGTTCGAGGAAGTCAGTTAAATCCTCTATGGATGTACGAGCGTTCCGATCTGCTCGCCTTCCATCACCTTTTTCAGATTACCGACGATGTCCATGTTGAAGACATAGATGGGCAGGTTGTTGTCCTGACACATGCAGACGGCTGAGAGATCCATCACCTTCAAGCCGCGCTCCAACACCTCCTGATAAGAGATATCCTCAAACTTCGTGGCTGTCGGATCCTTCTCGGGATCGGCGGTATAGATGCCGTCCACGCGAGTTCCTTTCAGCATCACATCGGCCTCAATCTCCACGCCACGCAGACTACTTCCTGTATCGGTGGTGAAATAAGGCTGACCCGTACCAGCGGAGAAGATACATACATATCCGTTCTCCATAGCCTCGATAGCTTTCCACTTGCTGTAGAACTCACCGATCGGTTCCATGCGGATGGCCGTCAGCACCTTGTTCTTCACACCTTCTGCATCGAGGGCGCTGCTCAGTGCCAGTGAGTTGATGACTGTGGCGCACATACCCATCTGGTCGCCCTTCACACGGTCAAAGCCTTTCTTCGAACCACTCAGGCCACGGAAGATGTTTCCGCCACCAATAACGATACCGATCTGCACACCCATCTCGGCCACTTCCTTAATCTGACGGGCATAGTCGCCCAGACGCTCAGGGTCAATACCGTGACCCTGCTTTCCCATCAGGCTCTCGCCTGACAACTTCAATAGAATTCTCTTAAATCTTGCCATATCTATAAACTATAAACAATAAACTATAAACAAAACTGTACTTCCTTAAAAGCATAGTCAGTGGGCGTGTGATCATGCAGTAAGCGCAGATGTCCGTCGTCTGTGACACCCACCAATTTGCAGCAGACCCTCTGACCACTGATTATAAAATCGTGACTCTCCTCTAAACGGTAGAGATGAGCGCGGTATGACGCTCTGATGTCTTCCCATAAGCCCTGGTCCACAGCCAGCATGTAGTCGTCTGAATAATTCAGCACTTTTTCCAGAACCTCCTCGCGGTCCACCTCGTGACCAAGAATCTGACAAAGCGATACTGGGTTCGGTGCATCGCTCAGGAATGCTCTCTGGTTGATGTTGATGCCCGTGCCGATGATGCAGTCCTGGATCCTGCTGCCCTGCAACGTGGTTTCTATCAGCGTGCCGCAAATCTTCCGGTCATGCCAATAGATGTCGTTGGGCCATTTGATCTTGATGCCATCTACATAGTCGTCGAGTGTCCGTTTCAGTGCCAGCGCATTGGCCATCGACAGAATGAACTGCTTCGCTGCCGGCACATCCGAGGGATGGATCAGCATCGAGAACGTCAGGTTCTTGCCGCGCTCACTCTCCCATTGGTTCGTTCCGCAACCCCTCCCTGCGGTCTGATACTCCGCCACAACCACAGGGCACCCCTTTCTCAATAAGCGGCCCTTATTCTTCAATAAGGCAGGGTTATTGCCAAATAAGGGCGGGTTATCACGCAGCCAGCGGTTGGTGGAGTCCGTCTCGTCGATATGTATGACCTCAAACTTCATTCTCGCCGACAAAGGTACACAATTCCCCTGAAATATGCAAATCAAAGGGGATAAAAAAGAACCGCTACCATTGCTGGTAGCGATTCTCTTTAGTATGACAGCGGGGCTGTCCACATCTGTCTGTTGGTTAGTCTTTCAGGACTCGGCCAACCTGCACAGTACCGCTTTCGTCGGTCACCTTGATGAGATAGGCACCTGTGGGCAGGTCGTAGATACCGATACGGTCGCCGATCACACCCAACCTCTTCATCAGTTTGCCGTCAAACGTGAATATCTGTGCCGTTCCCTCGATATTGCCCTGCAGATAAACGAACTGTCCATCGGTGCTGAACGAAGCATTGGCCTTCAACTGGCGGGCCTGTGTCGGGGCACTGGAAGCCTCACCGAACTTAGCCTTCGCCGTCGTTTCCGGATCCGTGATGGTCATGTCCACCATTGCCACATCATAGTTGGTGCCATTGATGTCCCATCCCTGGAACTCACTGCCGCTGACGGGGATAGCAGCCAGACGGACATTGCTACCTACCACCACATTGTATGTGCTGACGGCATCCCAGTTCTCCATAGGCAGTGCGATACCGTCGCCTTCGGTGGTTATGTTGATTTTACCCAGCGACAGGGTGCTGCCCTCTTTGATGGTTGTCGTACCATGATAATCCTCAATTCTGTATGTCAGGGCCGGGTTAAGACGTGCCGTACCGACACCCTCATTCACTCTTACACGGTAGTTGACGTGCTGATCATCAACCGAGATAACCCACAATGCGTTTGCAGTAAAGGCCTTTCCCATGTGGAGGACATTGAAAGTAACATTGTCGGGGATGGTCAGTTCTGCTGTATTATCTCCTGCCACCAGGATAATCTCTTTCTCAACGTAGCAGTCAGAAGCCTCCAACGTGAATTTGTTTGTGGGTTCCAGCAACTGCGTGAAGGTCACCTTTCCGTTCTCGTCAGTATTGCCTCCTCTTCCACCGAAGGTCACGTACTGGCCTTCCACAACACCCTTGCTGTCCTTAACCGTCACAGTCAAGACACCGTGGTTCAGCGGGATGTCCTGGTCGGCTGTCAGGTTAACGATACCTAAAGGCTCTCCGTAAGAAGAAATACCATACGTGTAGTCACCAGTGGTCAGGTAGTACTTCTTGTTAAAGGCAAAACGACCCTCACCCTCATTGACGTACACGTAACTTGTCGTCTCAATGTTGGTCGTGAACTGGAGGGCATTCAGTTTTACAGTCTTGTTATTCTCACCTTCAGCGACCTCCACTTCCACGGTGTTCATGCCGTTGATGACCAACTTGTAATTACCAGCCACGAGGGGTGAGATTGTGATGATCTTGCCCTCGGGCTGCACATTTGTATAATTCCAACTGTTAGTTTCTTCACTCTTTGCCCACCTGAATGTCTGCTCTGCCAGTTCGGCAGCAGTGGCGCTACAGTCGAGGGTGATGGTCACGCTACTGGTCTTGATGGCCACAGTCTGATCCTGATCGGTTGTATTCACGGTGAATTCTGCCATCGAACCGAGGTGACTGTAGGTATAGGTTCCTGCCTGCAGATACATCGTGACCTCACCCTTGTCGTTGGTGTTTGATGATTTGTAATAATTATTATAGCCCTCAGGATCATAGTTGGAATACACCCTCACTTGTTGGCCGACATTTGGCTTATCGCCAGTAGCCGATGTGAAGGTCACCTTATGGTATTCCAGCCAGTAACTCATGTCAGCATTCACGGTAATCTTCTCGCTGAACACGCCCACCTCATCTCTCAGCCAGTAGTCGCCGGCTTCCAACTTCCTGCTGCCACTGCCATTGTAGAAGTATTCAATAGATTCATCAGTCTCACCATATTTATATAGGTAAACGTTACCGCTTCTGACGGGATAGTCGCCATACCTACAACCGACAGTTAGGTTGAACGAGGTAGCAGCCTGCTTTATGATGCTCAGCGCATAGTCATCAGTCAAGTCGAAAGTACCGCTCTGATCACCCCAACGCCATCTGTAGCCCTCGCCTGCAGCAAAGTACTGTGCGAAAGTACCGTTATCGTCAGTATAATAACTATTAGAGTCGCCATTTGGCATATAAATAGAGACAGACGTGGAAAGGACTGGCTGGTCTTCCGTGTCCTTCACGGTGACGGTCAACTTCATCAGTTGTACTTTCACTGTTTCATCTTGGGTAACGGTAAAGGTTCCCCGCTGGCCATACGATGTCTCATACGAAACGGTCTTTCCAGCATAGGCATCATCGAAAGTCAGCATCCAACTACCGGTGAAATTCCATTCATCGTCCCTGATGGCAGTGGCGTTTCCCACCGATTCACCCTGCGAATAGACAGACACCTTTGAGTCGTACTGGCTCAGTCCTTCAATCGCAGCGTTTTTACTGTCGACGAAACTGAACGTCATCGTAACATCTGCCCAGGCTCTGCCCGGCAGGATCAGCATTGCCACTATGGCAAGCATGGATAATAGACTTTTTCTCATAATGTTTCTTTTTATTAGTTATTTGGATTAATATCGTCTTGGGCGGACTTACTTGGTGAGAACCTTTCTGCCATTCATGATGACAATGCCCTTATAGCCATCACTCACACGCTGGCCGCTGAGGTTGTAGCGGGCACCCTCAACCTGACGGTTACTGATTTCCTTTATGCCAGTGGGAAGGTCGGTTACGAAGGTAACATTGGCATCGGGGAACTTTGTCGTCCAGGCCGTAAGGTCATCATCTGCCACATGGAACTTGGTGGCCTTCTCCTCAGCGAAGCCTTCACCATCCCAAGTCGTAAATGGGGCAGCATAACAATAGACATCTGTCACGTTCGGGCACATTCCAAAGGCCCATTCGTCAATAGTGGTTAGACCACTGCCAAGGGTAATGGTCTTCAGGTTCATACACATCATAAAGGCCATCTTTCCTATAGAGGTCACGCCGTCGGGGATGACAAGTTCAGTAAAGTTACACTGCGCAAAAGTCTCATCAGGGATCTCTGTCACACCGGACGGGATGTTGATATCTGTCAGACCCGTAGCATAGTGGAAGGCGCGTTCTTCGATGGTGGTAACACTCTCAGGCAGAGTAATGGTAAACGGCTGTTCCTCAGCGAAGAAGGCTTCACGGCCGATGACCTTAGTACCATCTGGCACAGTGGTGGCGACGCAACCTGCCACCAACTTGTCTGTAGCCTTCTCGAAGATTGCGTTACAACCAAGGTCGGCGTAGTTAGTATTAGCAGCATCCACCGTCAACGAAGTCAAAGGGCAGTTGGCAAACATGCCGCCACCATAGATCGTTGTGACATTCTTCGGGAGGACGAATGAAGTCAGTCCAGAACCCCAGAAGACGGAGTTATTATAATAGGTTTCATCTCCCACTGTCTGGATTGCACCAAGCGTTGTCACGCTCTCCGGCAGAGTGATGGTAGTCAGACTTGGACAACTACTAAAAGCACTTGTGCCAATGGTTGTGAGAACCGATGTTTCCGTGAACGTGACGGAAGCAAGAGCCGTACATCCAGTGAAAGCACCATCACCAATCGTTTCTACAGTGGCAGGAATGGCGATAGCAGCCAAGACTTTGCAACCGCCGAAGGCAGAACTTTCGAGGGCAGTCACCGACGGTGTACCAGCAAAGGTGACGGTCTCCAACTTCTCGCAACCTCTGAAAGTATATTCACCGATGGTTGTCACGCCCTCAGGAATTGTAATGGCAGTCAGTTCTTTACTATTTGAGAATGCACTGCTACCAAGTGCTGTCACGGTACTCGGCATATCGAATGCAGTCAGAGCCTTGCAACCAGCAAAGGCATAGTCACCAATGGTCTTGATTACTGGTGTACCGTCGAACGTGATGCTGGTTAATTTTGAGCAGTCAGTGAAAGCCCGCTCACCTAATGTTGTCACGCTCTCTGGGATTGTAATAGACGTCAGATTTGTAGCATTCAGAGCCTTAAATTCCAACCCTGTTACAGTTCCTTCATAGACAACAGTTCCTGCGCCATCGGCAAACGTGTGTGATTTGACACCAGTGGCTCCAGTAAAGTTGGCATAGGTGTCGAACTTCGTCACCTGTTCCGTAGCGGTATAGGTGAAGGTTGTTGTGGTGGTAGGCTCAGGTGCACCGCCGATAGCCTGTATCTTATCAGCATAGGCACTCCAAGCAGACTTATAGGCATCGACGCTCGCGGCGGGAACATAGATTGTCGGGATGGTCGTACAGTCCATAAAGACTTCATCGCCGAGTGTCGGAGGTGTGGTCGCATTGACGGTGAAACTTTCTAAGGCAAAACACTCACCAAAGGCTCCCATGCCGATGTCTGTCAGAGAACTCGGCAGAATGACATCGGTGATGGCGAGATTCATATAAAACTCCATGGCAGGGATGGCCGTTATACCCTCTTCAATGACCAAGTGGTAGATGCCGCAAGGGTAGCCCACATTGTTGTCGGGGTTGAAGCCGCCGCCCTGACCGCCCATGCCGGCACTATCCCAGGGACGGTTGTACTGTCCCAACTTCGTGCCGCTGATAGTCAGGGTGTGCGTGGCCATGTCGAACGCCCAAGTGGCTTTCGTCACATCGTCGTCGCTGTCCTCGTCGCTACCGTCGGGTCCGCAATAGCCTGCAGGACTCTGGATCTTGTCACCGAAGTCACTCCAGCCGTCGGCAGCCTGATAAGTAGCGATTTTCTCTGACTGAACATAAACGGTCTCAATGGGACTATCGCCAAAGGCATTGCTGCCAAGTGTCGGAGGCGCATCTGCATAACAACCGACGGACTCCAGAGATTCGCAATAGCCAAAAGCGCGTTCGCCAATTTCCGTCACGGTGCTGGGGATGCTGACCGAGGGGAACGGACACATCATGAAGGCGTATGCTTCAATCGTCTCAAGTCCTTCAGGCAACGAAACATTCCACAGGTTAGTCTCCTCTAGACACGCCCAGCCAATGGTCTTCAGAGTGCTTGGCAGTGAGATGCTGCGTAGATTTTCGTACATGGCAAAGGCCCATGCTGGGATGCTGGTGATGCCTTCACCGATGATGACCGACTGGATGGTTTCCATCTGAGAAAACCACGGATATACCGTCGGCATGTCGTGCGAATACTCCTTGATGGCACCGGTACCCTCAAAGACGAGTTGGCTACCATTCAGTTCCCAAGCGACATCCTCCTCATTAGGATAGCCACAATAGTTCTGGGCGTTCACACTCGTGCACACCATTGCAGCGAACAGGGCGCACATCAGTTTCGTAAGTTTTGTTTTCATAAGCGTAATATTTTAGTTAATAATAAATTGAATACTCAACAATTATATTAATGTTCCCGACTTGGGGGGAGTATCTTTCTTTGCAGGCACGCGTTCTTCGAAGAGACGACGCAGGCCAAGTTCATAGGTTCGGAGGGCATCGTGGCCCAGGCGGGTGATGCGGCAGACGGAACGGGCGGCAGGGCCACTGCCACTCTTGTCCATCTGGATATAACCGGCCTCCTGAAGGGTCTTGATTTGGATGCTCAGGTTACCGCGTGTGGCACCGGTGATCTCACACAGATACATGAAGTTGGCACTTTCCAGACTGTCGAGGGCCACCATGATTTTCAGCCGCAGTTCGTTGTGCAGCAACGGGTTGATAACAGGAAACTTAAACGCCATAATTCTTAACGTATTTGTTGAACAAGTGACCAGGAATGATGAGGGTGATGACAGTGACAAGGGCTGTGATGAGCAGTTGCCACGGCCAGAGGTCGCCCCGGAAGAAGAGACTGACGAAGGAGAGCGCCGTGCCCACGATGCCGCATACCGTCTTGGGACGGAAGCGCAGAATGACGCCCGTGAGGAAACAGCCAAAGCCAACGAGAATCCCCTGAAACGTACAGTAGAGCATCTCGAAGACACCCGCGAAGCCCATCGTGGCCCCACCCAGGCAACTCACGAAGCCCACGAAGATCCACATATAGAGGATGACCTTCGCATCCAGCGAGCGGTTGCCCGTACGGTCGTAGTCCTTACGCAGGAAATGAATCATCAGTGGCGCACCCACCAAGGGGATGCCCATCCAGATCCAGTTACACCAGTTCTCCTTCCACAGCATAAGAGCGGCAAACTCTACAAGCAAGAAGAATGCCGTCGGGTAACCCCAGACAAGAAAAAGGTTCTCGCCCGTCGGTACCCTGTGGCCATAAATCTCGCCACGCATTCGGCTGATGATATCGAGTTCGGCAGTAGTCATACACTACGGTTATTGAGAGTACAAATATAGTGTTTATTTTTTAAACTTTCTCTTTCTGTGTTATGTTTTTATATATAATTAACTAAAACATCTATACTATCATGGTGCTTATTTATTACCTTTGCACCATGATTGAACAAGACCAGCAGAAGAAAGACGAGTTCTATATGCAGCGGGCCCTCGACGAGGCGCGACAGGCATATCAGGAAGGAGAAATTCCCATCGGGGCGGTGGTGGTATGCAAGGACCGCATCATCGCCCGTGCCCACAACCTGACGGAGACCCTCTGTGATGTGACGGCCCATGCTGAGATGCAGGCCATCACCTCTGCCGCCAATCTCTTAGGCGGCAAATACCTGACGGAATGTACGCTTTACGTCACGGTGGAGCCCTGTGTGATGTGTGCCGGTGCCATCGGCTGGGCACAGATCCCCCGTATCGTCTACGGCTGCACCGACGAGAAACGGGGCTATCATGAGTATGCGCCCCACGCCCTGCACCCCAAGGCAACAATAACTGGCGGCATACTCGAGGAGGAGTGCCGCCAGTTAATGCAGGATTTCTTTCAGCAGAAGCGTTAGGGTCGCCAGATGATTCTCGGCGGGGCAGGATGCAACCATTCTCCCCAGCCATTGCTTCGTGTCCGCGACTGGTAAGTCCACACCGTGGGCTTATGCTGCTGGTCAAAGGCAACGAACTCCTCATACGACGGGGTCTTGCCAAGTCCCAACTTCATCACCTTATTATATATAGCCTGTCGACTGGGTGCATTGAAGGGCGCATCGTTGGAGTTCATCATACTCCCCTGCGTCGGACGGTACACACCCTTATAGAACGTATAGCCGCCCTCGTAGGTGCTGATCTGCTCATTGGCAAACTCCGGGTCGTAGATGAACTGCGTCCAGATGACCTTCGTGGAGTCCTTCTCCGAATCGACATTCATAAACCATGCCCATTTCTCGTGCATCTCCTTCAGATACCTGATGTCTGCGTCGGTGGCAGAGCCCTCCGTAGAGCGCACATACTCGTCGGCCAGTTTGGCAAACCCGTGTCCCACGGCTTCATGCACCAATACAGAACGGAACATCTCGCTCTTCAGACTGTCGATGACTGGACAGAGGGCGATGGCGTAGTTGTAGTCCTGTCTGTTGCTGCCCATCATATAAGTGACACCCCGGCTGATATTGGCATTCAGAATGACCACCGCCAGGGTGTTCACGGAGTCGATGTCCTCCACCTTCTTGACATATTTCATCACCGACGCGGCGTCTACATCGATGCTCATCGTCTGATGGTCAGGTATTGTACCAAAGGCCGTTGAAGAGATACCATCGAAACGGTTGCGACGGGAAACGGCCGTCACCTGGTAGACATTGAAGTAATCGCGCAGCGACTTGATGGGCTCCTCGCTGAAGAGGTTCTCCATCGTCTGCTGCATCACACGGGCGTAGGTGCTGTCGGCAATCTCCTTGTCGATGAAGCCGTCGCCCATCAGGACGATGGGGATGCCCTTTCCCTCAGTGGCCTTGTTCAGCAATTCCACCTTCCCGTCAGCCGAATAGTCGGAAGAGGCATATCCCTGATCACTGCCTTCCTGATAGACAAACAAGGTGTCGAGCCCTAATAAGTTGCCCTCCTTATCCTCCATCACAAAGAACAGTGCACCGTCACGGGGATTTGTGGACTCGTTCGGCAAGGCGCGCAACGGGTATAAATCCCCTATATACTCCGCTCTGGTACGGGCATCAGACTTTGTGTTCTTGAGCCATTCATCCAGACCGACGGTGGCATAGAGATGCAGTTGGTTCTCTTCCAGGTTCGTCCGGAAACCAGCCCGAAATATAGCACCCTCGGAAGGGAAGTTCAGTTCCTCGGAGTCGAAAACGGCATACTCGCCACGCTGTTTGACGGAAATGGTCTTTTGCGTACTGCCCGACACGATGGTCACCTGCGATACACGGGAACTGCCCGTGCGGTTGGTGGCAGTGGTCGCAACGGTAATGACATGGTCACCCGCCTCACCGCTCTTGGGCGAAACAGTCAGCCACTTGGCCGAACTACTCGCCTTCCACGAACTGCTCGCCTTGAACTTAATATCTGCACTCTGGTTCGTCACCGAATAGAGTTCCGTTGTCCCACTGGTCGTCAGGGTGATGTCACCTGCCTCATTCTCCGAGCAACTGAACAGTGCAGCCAGCATAAGTCCTGCGGCAAATATGGTCAGTATTCTTTTCATCACTTGCAAAAATACACAAATATCACCCGATAAAGCCCCCATCATGCATGAAAGAATAACATTTTTATAGAAATATTTGTTTTTTAGGATATTTTTAACTACCTTTGCAGCCTAATATGTATTCAAAATCAATTTAATCAATAACCAAATTTATGATGAAAAGACTTAGTTTGATTCTCGCCAGCCTTTTCCTGTATGTGGGATTGGCATTGGCACAAACGAAGGTTACAGGAACCGTCATCTCGCAGGAAGACGGTGAACCCGTCATCGGAGCCTCAGTCGTTGTACAAGGCTCCAAGACAGGTGTCGTAACCGACGTGAACGGACAGTTCTCCCTCTCAGTACCCGAAGGGAAGAAGATTGTCATCAGTTACATTGGCATGAAGAGCGTGACCCTCAATGCCCTGAATGGCATGCAGGTGACCCTGGCTCCTGACGGCCAGTCTCTGGACGAAGTGGTGGTAACGGGTATGCAGAAGACAGACCGTCGATTGTTTACCGGTGCTACCACGAAGATTTCTGCTGAAGATGCCAAACTGAATGGTGTCGCAGATATCTCACGCTCACTGGAAGGTCGTGCGGCTGGTGTGTCTGTACAGAACGTATCTGGTACATTCGGTACCGCTCCGAAAATCCGCGTACGTGGTGCCACTTCTATCTATGGTTCGTCGAAGCCGCTGTGGGTGGTCGATGGCGTCATCATGGAGGACGTGACCGAGGTGGATGCCGACGACCTGTCGAGCGGTGATGCCGAGACGCTGATTTCATCGGCCATTGCCGGCCTGAACTCCGACGACATCGAGTCGTTCCAGATCCTGAAGGACGGTTCCGCCACCTCTATCTATGGTGCGCGCGCGATGGCAGGTGTGATTGTCGTCACCACCAAGAAAGGTAAGGCCGGTTCCAATAAGATCAGTTATACCGGTGAGTACACCATGCGCCTGAAGCCCAGTTATTCAAACTTCAACATCATGAACTCACAGGAACAGATGAGTGTCTACCGTGAGATGGAGAAAGGTGGCTGGCTGAACATGGCTGAGACCTATCGTGCCTCTGAGAGTGGTGTCTATGGTAAGATGTACCGCCTGATCAACACCTATGACGAGGCTACAGGCCAGTTTGCCTTGCCTAACACGGAAGCAGCCAAGACGGCTTACCTGCGTGAGGCAGAGTATCGCAATACCGACTGGTTTGATGAGTTGTTCTCTAATTCCATCCAGCACAACCACTCTATCAGCCTTTCGTCAGGTACAGAGAAGGCCCAGTACTATGCTTCATTCTCACTGATGAATGATCCGGGATGGTACAAGAAGTCTAAGGTTCAGCGCTACACGGCCAACGTCAATGCCAACTACAATATCTCCAAGAAACTTACTCTGAACCTGATTAGCAACGCTTCGTATCGTAAGCAGCAGGCTCCTGGTACGTTAGCATCTGATATCGACCCGGTATACGGTGAGGTTCGTCGTGACTTCGATATCAACCCTTACAGTTACTCCATGAATACCTCACGTACACTGGCTACTGATGAGTACTATATCCGTAACTACGCTCCGTTCAACATTTTGAATGAACTGGACAATAACTACATGGATCTGGATGTTGTTGACACCCGTTTCCAGGCCGAGTTGCAGTATAAGCCCATTCAGAAGGTTACATTGTCAGTGCTTGGTGCCTATAAGTACTCTACAACTTCGCAGGAGCACTTTATCATGGACAACTCAAATCAGGCAATGGCCTACCGTGCCATGGACGATGCCACGATGCGCGACAATAACCCCTGGCTCTACAGCGATCCCGATATCGAGAACAGTCTGAAGGAGTCGGTGCTGCCCTATGGCGGTTTCTATCGTCAGACCAAGTATAAGATGAACAGTTGGGACTTCCGCGCAACGGCCCAGTATAATGATGTCTTCAACGAAGACCACATCGTCAATCTGTTCGGCGGTATGGAGGTGAACGATATTGAACGCAGCAAGACATTCTTCAATGGCGTAGGTATGCAGTATGACATGGGTATGCTGGCCAAGTACGACTACCACTACTTCAAGCAGACTCAGGAGGAGAACGCTGCATATTATACCGTTTCCAATACTTATAGCCGCTCTGCCGCTTTCTTCGGCAACTTCACCTATTCTTGGAAAGGTCGCTACACGATTAATGGTACCGTACGTTACGAAGGTACCAACAAACTGGGTAAGAGCCGCAGTGCCCGCTGGCTGCCCACATGGAACATCTCTGGTGCATGGAATGCCCATGAGGAGCCTTGGTTCCATGACACATTCAAGAATACCGTATCAAACTTCACCCTGAAGGCTTCATACTCTCTGACTGGTGACCGTGGTCCGACAACTGTCACCAACTCACAGGTAGTCATCAAGAGTTTCAATCCCTGGCGTCCCTTCACCGGTGTAGGTGAGAGCGGTCTGCAGATTGACGACCTTGAGAACTCTGAGTTGACCTATGAGAAGAAGCACGAGTTTAATTTAGGGGCTGAAATCGGTTTCCTGAAAAACCGCATCAACTTCGCATTCGACTGGTATAAGCGTAACAACTACGACCTGATCGGTACGATTAACACCATGGGTATCGGAGGTCAGACCACAAAGTATGCCAACGTTGCTTCCATGAAGTCACATGGTGTTGAATTCACCCTTTCTACCAAGAACATCGCAGGTAAGGACTTCAAGTGGAACACCGACTTCATTTTCTCGTATGCCAAGAACGAGGTGACAGAACTTGACACCAAGGCACGTATCATCGACATGATTTCCGGTACAGGCTTCACCCTGGAAGGCTATCCCGTACGTTCCCTGTTCTCCATCGATTTCAAAGGACTTAACGATCAGGGTCTTCCCACCTTCATCAACGAGATGGGCGAAGAGACTATTAGCGAGTTTAACTTCCAGGACCGCGAGAACCGTGACTATCTGATCTATGAGGGCCCCACAGATCCCACAGTGACTGGATCGTTTGGTAACTTATTCCAGTATAAGGGACTTAAATTGAACGTGTTCATCACATACGCTTTCGGCAATGTGGTTCGTCTTGACCCGGTATTCTCTCGTAGATATTCTGACCTCGACGCTCTGCCAAAAGAGTTTGTAAACCGTTGGACTCAGGCTGGTGATGAGGCATTCACCAACATTCCCGTGATTGCCGACAAGCGCCTGGACGAGAACGACTCCTACCTGCGTCGTGCATACAATGCTTACAACTACTCTACGGAACGAATTGCCAAGGGTGATTTCATCCGCATGAAGGAGATCTCACTCAGTTACGACTTCCCCAAGCAATTCATCAGTCCGCTGAAACTGAACAGTCTCTCTTTGAAACTGCAGGCCACCAACCTCTTCCTGATCTATGCCGACAAGAAGTTGAACGGTCAGGATCCTGAGTTCTTCAATACTGGTGGTGTAGCCGCTCCTATGCCTAAGCAGTTCACTATGACGCTGAAATTGGGTATTTAATCTCATACATTTAATGATAGAAGAAATATGAAAAGACATTATTTAGTATATATTTTCGCTACCAGTTTACTGGCATTGACTTCTTGCGACGACTATCTGGACAAAGTGCCCGATGATCGTGCAGAGGTGAACACTGTGGATAAGGTTTCCAAACTGCTGGTAAGTGCCTATGCGCAAAACAACTCCAATCTGATCTTGGAGATGTCGTCGGATAATGCCCGCGATAATGGTTCCACCTACGATATTGCAGAACTGGAGCAGGAAGAGGCTTATCTCTGGAAAGACCAGACCAGCACGGATAACGATGCTGCCCAGTCTGTATGGGATGCCTGCTATATGGCTGCCGCTCACGCCAATCAGGCTTTGGCTGCCATCGAAGAGATGGGAAATCCTGCCGATATGAATGCCTATCGCGGTGAGGCGCTGCTCTGCCGTGCATGGGCTCACTTTCAACTGGCGAATGTGTTCTGCTTGGGCTACAATCCCACAACTGCCGATACAGATATGGGGCTGCCCTATTCCCTGGCTCCTGAGACGCTGGTCAAACCAGACTACCAGCGTGGCACGATGGCTGAACTCTACAAGCATATCAGCGATGATATCGAGGAAGGTCTGCCTTTGATTGATGATAACATCTATACCGTTCCCAAGTATCATTTCAACAAGAAGGCTGCATACGCTTTCGCGGCCCGTTTTAACCTATTCTACCAGAAATGGGACAAGTGTATCGAGTATGCCACTGCTGCTTTGGGTAGCAATCCTTCTAATAACTTGCGCAACTGGACCCATCTCGTCAAAGAACTGGCTTCTGACTATGAGACCCGTTGTAATGCCTATATCAATGCGAGTGAGAATGCCAATTTCCTGTTGCAGACAGCCTACTCGTCAAGTGGTTATATCCTTGGTGCCTGGAGCCTTGGCAACCGCTATGGTCATGATCAGCCCAATATTGCCAAGATGGAGACCTATCGCGCCTCAGGTATCTGGGGAGATTGGGACTCACCTGTAAATGTCGGCTTGTTGATGTCTCATTCCTGCTGGGGTCCTGTCCAGACGCTGAATATTTCCAAGTACTATGGTTACTTTGAGTATACCGACAAGGTGAACCGCATCGGTTATCGTCGTAACGTCTATGTTCAACTCTGTGGCGACGAGACACTGCTCTGCCGTGCTGAGGCATACGCTGTAAAAGGTGATCTGGCCAATGCCTTAAAGGACATGAACCTCTGGCTGTCCACCAATACTGGTAGTGGTATGCAGACAACTCAGGAACTGGTTGACCTGTGCTACGGCACCTATGACGCAGAGACAGGTACTGGTATGAAGTACATGGACGACGGCAATGGTGGTCCTGTTGTTGCCAGTGCCGACAACGGCACAGCCAAGAAGCACCTCCACCCGTTAGGATTTACCATTGATGCGGAAGGTTCTCCTCAGGAGAATATGATCCAGTTCATCCTGCACATGCGCCGTTGCCAGATGATGCAGGAAGGCGGTCGCTGGTGTGACATTAAGCGCTGGGGTATCGAGATAGCCCACAACCGTGAGGGACAGCCCGACGACAAGTTGCTGCTCGACGACCCACGCCGTGCCTTGCAGTTGCCTGCTGACGTCATTTCTGCCGGTTTGACCCCCAATCCACGTAATAAATAACAATAAAGGAATAGCATTATGAAAATAAGATATTATCTTTTAGCATTGGGTGCCATGTTTCTGATGGCATCATGCAGCGAGGACAAACTTGACGAGAAGAGTATCTTCCCCGATGAGACGATAGTCAATCCCACCCCGCTCGACAAGTGGCTGGAGGTCAACTATCAGCAACCCTACAATATTCAGTTGAAATATCGTTTCGAATATAAGGAGAGCGATACAGAGAAGAACCTTGCCCCTGCCAGTTACGACAAGGCTGTTGCGCTGGCCAAACTGACTAAGTATCTGTGGATCGAGTCGTATGAAGAACTGTTGGGACGTGACTTCATCCGTAAGTACTGCCCGAAAATCATGCATTTCGTCGGCTCTTACGGCTACAACGACGGTTCCGTGACGCTGGGCGTCGCTGAGGGCGGTATGAAGATTACCCTCTACAACGTCAACAATATTGACTACAAGAATCCAGACATCGAGTTCCTGAACTACTGGTTCTTCAAGACCATGCACCATGAGTTTGCCCATATCCTCCATCAGACGAAGCCCTATCCCGTTGAATTCAATGAGGTCACGGCAGCCAACTATCAGTCTGAGAGTTGGGTCAATCTGGATGAAGACGAATGGCTCGACCTGGGCTTTATCACGGACTATGCCAGCCGTGAGGCTCGAGAGGACTTCGTTGAGATTATTGCCAACTACGTAACGCACGACCAGGCTTGGTGGGACGCTCAGTTGGCCAAGGCAAGCCCAGACGGAAAAGCAGCCATTGAGTCAAAACTCGACATTGTGCGCGACTGGCTCAAAACGGCTTGGGAAATCGACATCGACAAACTGCGTGAGATTGTTCAGCGTCGTTCTGCCAATGTTACTATGTTAGATTTGCAAACACTTGATTAATTAAGAAGCAATATGAAGAAAATACATATATTATTAGGCGTTGTGTTCCTGAGTTTGCTGACATCATGTCTGAAAGACCAGGAGGACATCTTTGACAAGCCCTCGGCTCAGCGCGCCGAAGAGGCTATTGCTGCCGACTACGAAATTCTTGCTGGTGCAGAACATGGTTGGCTGATGAAGTATTATCCTTCACCTTATCGTACGTATGGTGGATACAATGTTCTTCTGAAGTTCTCCGCCGACGGCAAGGTGACTGCAGCCAGCGACATTGACGAACCAGAGGCTTCAGCCGAGAGCTATTACAAGATTACGCAGAGTGCTGGTGTCGTCTTGTCGTTCGACACCTTCAACGACATCTTCCATAAGTTCTCCACACCAGACCCCGTCTTAGGTTCTGCTGGAACGGGCTGGGAAGGCGACTACGACTTTGAGTTTATCTCTGCATCAGACGAGAAGATTGTCCTGAAGGGTAAGAAAAGCGGCAACTATGCCACGATGGTTCCCTATCAGGGCGACAACTGGGCCGAGTATATTGAGAAAGTCAATGCTGTCGAGGATGACATGGACTTCCCCAAGTACACCATGACAATTGGTAGCACAGACGTAGACATTGTCAAGACAAACCGTAATTTCGAGATGACCTATGCTACGGCCACTACCGATACCACGATCAACGTGCCTTTCGTGGTGACCGACGCAGGTATCGAGTTCTACGAGCCTATCAACATCAACAACAAGGAGATTAGCGGATTCAAGTATGTTGCCGATACATACGACTTCCCCAGTACCACCGATGCCAGCATTGTGCTGAACGGCATCGTACCTCCCATCAATTCCACTTTGGTTGAAGGTCTATGGGCTTGTAGCCTGAGTAACATGGGTGAATTCGGTATTCCTTTCTGGACGGCTATCAAGGAACAGATCATGCCTGAGCTGGGTGAGCAGCTTGCCTATTTCTACTTCGGCAAGAACGGCTCTTATTGGGGCTTCACCTTCAATAGTAGCGGTTACGGTGGTGTCATCGGCTTCCAATATGAGTTGGTTGGCGATGACAAGGTCAGACTTGTATATTATCCCAAGGGAAACTACAGCAATGGCGACTGGTATGTGAAAAATGCCCGTTTCGATTATATGGTGGTTCCATTCGGCTGTAGTCCTGAACTTGATGAAAATGGCAGTGTGGTTCCTGTTGTAAGGACCTTTACACTGACATGCGACAACCCCAAGTCTCCGATGTGGATTCAACTTGCCGATGATGATATTCCTAACAATATCATTACAGTTTGGGATAAGAATCTTGATCCGTTTAACGATTAATTGAATAATGTATATGAAAAAATTATTAAGTATCATGATATTGCTGGCAGGCGTGATTTCATTCACGTCCTGCAGCAATGATGATCCCACGTACACCGCTCCTGCCCAACTCTCACTGAAGAGCGCTGATGCCTTCTTTGAGGCAGCAGGCGGTACTGGGTCTATCGTTGTTAATAGTTCTGAGGCGATCACTGCTACCTCTAATGTAGACTGGCTGACTGTTGCTGTTAGTGGCAACACCGTCACCCTGACAGTTGCCGCTAATGACAGACTGGAAGGTCGCTCAACAAATGTTTTACTGAAATCAGCCACCGCTACCAAGGAGGTTAATATCACCCAGCGTGGCATCATCTACGGACTTGTCGAGGGTAATGTATATCAGATGGCAGATACAGACAATGCGAAGATCAGCATTCCTGTTGCCCAAACGACCAATGTGACTGTTGCCAGCCTGACCGACTGGCTGACAGCATCGTTTAACAGCGCGACCAGTAACATTGAGATTGTGGCAGCCTCGAACGATACAGAGACCGAGCGTATTGGCTTTGTGGCTATCCAGACCGGCGTTGTGAAGGACACCTTGGTGATTACTCAGAATGCCATCTTATTTAATCTTGAGAAGACTGCCATTGAAGTGCCAAATACAGGCGGTGTTCAGCCTATTGCCATTGAGCACTCCCGTCCTGTGTCGGTAGAGGCTGGTGCTGACTGGATGGCATGTGAATTCAATGCCACGGCCGACACGCTTTTCGTAAGTGTCGCTGAGAATACTGGCGAGGCACGTGAAGGCACGATTACCGTGAAGACGCTGGACATTACGAAGACCATAACCGTCACACAGAAGGGTGCAGAGGCTACCGATCCCCAAGATCCCCAAGAAGAGGAGAACCCGTTATTGGGTACATTCACCTTCTATTGGTCTGGCCAGAACACCTATGACCTGGGCAATTTCACCATTGAGGAATATAAGGGCGAAGACGCTGAAGAAGGTGATGTTATCTTAAAGGACTTCTATGTTCCAGGCAATACGATCTATGGTTTCTACACAGCAGACAAACTCTACATATATGCTTACCAAAAATTAGGTATATTGGTAGATCCCGATTATGGTGATTATGGCAATCTCCTGATGAGCGTATCAGACCAAGATGTTATTGCGTTTGACATCACTCCTGACGGCATTGTGTCGACAGACCTTTGCATCATGGCAACTGATCCTGATTATACTCAAGGTTGGTGGTGGGAAATCCCTGAGGGTGGAACCACGCTGTTTGTAAAGGCTACTACTGCTGCAGCACGTAGGGCTGCAGCCAAGGGTGGAATCAAGTCTAAGAGCCGTGAGAACCTTCCCACAAATTTTAAACTCTTCCACAAATAATCGTGTTTTCTCCTGCATCATCTGATGCAGATGTATATAAACAAATGGCTGGTGCTCAAACACCAGCCATTTGTTTATAAATGATGGCGATGTTGAAAAACACCGCCATCGTTTTTTATATGATCCTCAAGGATTACTCTGTGAAGCCAGAGTACTTCTTTCCTTCTACGCGATAGTGAGAGAAGTCAGCATAACCGTATTTTGCAGGATACGGGTCATCGCTGAATGTAATCTCAAATGAGATGCTATCGCAGGCTACACCGTGGAGGTTCTTGCCAGCGCCCGGAAGGATCTTACCGTTGGTTACAGTAACCTTACCCCCGCCTTCAACATTTTCGCTCTCAGCAGCGGTAAAGGTCTTGGCAGCGTAGTCGATGTTTGCAAGGAACTGCAAACCCAGGTATGAATCCTGATCAGACATCCACATCTGTGTGGTGCCATTATCAGCCTTGTTGTAGGTAAAGATAGTACCATCGGTCCACTCTTCCTCTTCTCCATTAGGCCATACAACATACCACGTAACATCCCAGTTACCGCACATATCCTGAATGTTGGTTCCACCGGGCTCTTCGTCGGTCTCCACATCGCAGGCAGTGAAGCCCCAAGAGAGCATCAGTGCCATTGCCATTATTGAAATATATTTCTTCATAATTACTAACTATTCTTATTTGTTTAATGTAATATAGAACGTCATAGAGCCAGCATAATCGCACTGCCAAGTCAGAGTCTCCGTTTCGGGATCGAATGTACCTGCGAAGGTACCCTCATCAAGAGAGTCACCCCAGCCAGCCACACCGTTGCTCAAGCAGACGAGTGTGTTGTCGGCCAACAACTGTAAATAACCCTTACAAGCGTAACTGCTTCCATAACCGGCACGCTGGTCATAGTAACCGGCGAAGAAGTCAGAAACAGCGAAGATGCCAGGAGCAGCCTTCGTAATCTTACAAGTATAGCCAGCAAACGGTGTTACAGTTGCGCCACCATAGATACGCTGTGTTCCAGCCTGAGTAGTCCATGTACCAGCAATATTAGTGGTAATAGTTGGGTCACAGACAGCCACTGTACGAGATACCGAAGCGGGGAAACCGTCGTCGTTGACAGCAGAGTAAGTCACCGTATAAAGGCCGGCGGTATTCACATCGATGGCATCAATACCTGTCGTGACAATGCGATTGGTGGCATCCTGTCCGTTCATCGTAGCCTTACAACCAGCATCAGAATAACTGGTACCAATGGGCACCTGAACGAATGCATCACCCTGCATTTCCAGATTTACATAATAGGTCAGACGGGAGTCTGTCTTTTCGTAGTCATCACTGCACGATGTCAGACCAAAAACAGACATTCCAAGTATCAGACCATAGAAAAATATCTTTTTCATATACTATTGTCTATTTTGATGATTATTACTTCTTCTCACTATTTCACATCCCAGAATACGCGGTCGTTCAGATACTTCACAGCAGGTGTGTTTCTGTTATACTGACGGGCATTGCCAGGATAAGGCACACGCTTAGCCAGACCTTCGCCCTCGATGAAGTTGATACCTGGATTGATGAAGTCACCAGCCTTGTAGTCAGTAGAGCCTTCAAAAACGTCCTTAGCAGAAACTGAGGAGAGAGCGGGCACATCGGTACGACGGGCCTCAGACCAAGCCTCCATGTGGTTGCGATAGAAGAAAGCCACCCACTTCTGCATGTAGAGCATCTTCAGCTTGTCAGCCTGACTGGCCTGAGCACTCCAACTGGTCTTCGGAGCAGCGAGGAAGGCGTCAGCACCAGCGATGCCGCGAGAAGCAAAGTCAGCCTTCACAGCAGCCTCGTAAGCAGCCTTGGCAGCAGCGTCGTTGTTGCCGAAACGAGCCTGCACCTCGGCAATGAGGAACTGCAGTTCACTCTGTGTGAACAGATAGACAGGCATGGCCTTGGCGGGAACACGGTTGATGTTGCTCACATAATCGTTGTTATAGTTAGAGCCGATATCAAGCCAATCACCAGTAAGGGTCTTACAACCAGGAACCTGACCTACATAGT
>JAGCRH010000009.1 GCA_017964785.1 Prevotella sp. | reverse complement strand
TTGTAGACATCCTTGACAAGACCGCCATGTGGCAGCCAAACACACCATTAAGCAAGTACCGTGAACTGTTGCCTGACAGATGGGCAACAATGTAAACAATCGTCATTGATTATGCAAGGCGTAACATCAGAGACGCTTACTATGCGACACAGAGGGACGAATCTTGGGGTCGTCTTTGTAAGTTTCATCTACTCGATATTAAGACGTCGGTCCTTAGGATATTTTACTTTGTATTGCAAAATCAGGTCGCGCTGCTCACCGGGCTGGAGTTGTAGGGGCCACTTGATAATGCCTGTCTTCTTATCAAACAGGCCATCACTAAGTTCCTCCATGCTTACCTCGATACTGGTATTACGCGAAATGGGTGCCTGATCGAATACGGTAATGTTGACACTCTCCTGACGATTGTTCTTCACGGTAATGCGCCACTTCATTGTCTGCTCCTGATTGCTACCAAAGAATCGACGGGTAGAACTCTCGCTGACCTTGATGCGCTGTACACGGATGCTCTGGTCGCGCCCCATCGAGAAGTGGAGCGTGTCGCTACTTACGTTGGGATCGAGAATACTCTTACCCACAAAGGAATTGTCGAAATAGACGTTGGCCTCGCCTTCCATCAGGTTGAGTTTCTGCCAGTCGGTAGCATCGGCCACTAGGAACGACTCTTTGTCAATCTTGGGTATGCCACGATACTCGTATGACGCTGGCAACTGATGACGAGCGATCTCAGTCGTAGTAGTCCTGCCGCCATCGGGCAATGTAAGCAGTTGTTTGATGTCGAACTCATAGCCGAACTGTGCCTGCTGCTGACTGACAGAGATAACCTCGCTCTCGTCCATCTCTTCTTCCACGGCTACATCCACTTGTATGCTCTCTTTCGCTTTTAATACTTCGCCTTTAGAATTAGATCTCCGTCCCTTCTTTGATGTGCCATAGCCCACAACCACAACTTCTTGAAGTGCAGCCTGATCCTCCTTCATGCGTATATTGAGCGTAGAACCTGGGGCTACAGTGTGTGTCTGACTAAGATAGCCTACGTATGAAAACGTAAGCTGGCGACTGTTTTGTGGCAGAACAATGGAATAATTACCATCTATATCAGAAACTGTGCCAAGACTAGTCCCTTTTACCATAACAGAGGCTCCAATCATTGGGTCACCATCATCAGCCGAAACGATCTTTCCGCTAACAATGTTGCTGCCGTCAGAATCAATATTATAAGCAGGTGCCGAAAGACCATAATCCAGCCAGTACGTCTTAAGCTGTGGCGCAACATTAGAACGATTCGGGTTGGCCGACGAGAGCGTTACGGGCACATTCTTCCACTCTTCTCTGGTGTTTTGATAGATATTGGCCTTGTACGACAGTTGCAATGGTTCCTTGGTGCTGTTCGAACGTATGTCATAACTGGGGAACCAACCTGCATTCTTTACATAATAGGTAATGTCGAAGTCAGCACGACCGGCCTGTTTGGCATCTACCTTCACATCTATCTCGGTGACGCTCTTCAACTTCAGTTTGGCTATCGAGTCGCACATGTCTTGTTTACGTTTCAATTCATCGTTCAGGTTCTGCAACTGCTCTTCCAGTTCCTGGCTGCGTTTCTTCACTGAAAGCACCTGTTGGGCATAGTAGGCATTCAGTTCCTTGATGTTTGCCAATGGTGTGGCCACTGTCCTGCCTGCCACCGAGCAGTTAGTCTTCACCAGCTCCAACTGTGCGGTCAGCATCTCCTGTTCATCCTTGGTCTGCTGGATGCGACGCTCTACAATCTTTACATCATCCTCAGCAGCATGCAGTTTCTTAATTTGTGCAGCCGAATCAGGATGAGCCGTTCGCTCGCTGACGCCTAATATCGTAAGATGACCCTTGGCCTTTACCTGCAAACTCTTTTTGTCCATATATGGAGAAAAGCCTGTAAACGTCACCACTTGTTCGCCTGGCACCAAGATCACACTCTTGGAGCGCTCCACCTGAGCACCATTGGTAAACACAGTCACTTTGTTGATCGAAGTAGTCTGCTTCTCAACAGCCTCACTCATCACTGCCGCCATCAGGCAAAGGGCAATCATCATTTTACGTTTTATATTCATAAAGGTTTATTATTTGATTTTCTTTATGTGATTAATATCGCTGCAAAAGTACACACTATTTCTTAATCAGCCAAATGTTTATACGAGAAAAAAGAATCACGGGAATGATCCTTTGTTATTCGGCTATAATCCGAATCGGTAGCCTAATGTGATGCTAAGGTAGCGATTCTGGGCAGTGTCTGGATTTTCGGTCTTGTCAATTTGAGTCAGTCCGAAGTGATAGCGTGCATCGAGGGTGATATTCTTATATTCGTATGACAAGCCAAGTGGAATGCAGAAGTCGACAGACTTGCATACACCAGACTGGGAAACATACTGTGGAGTCATTGAAGTCTGGGGATAATCATTTAAGTTATAGACCTCGTTATCTTCCAAAGGTGACGATATGATGGTGTTTTTAGTATCGGCAGAAATCTTATCGCTTACCAGAAAACCAATCTGAACACCAACTTTCACTGCCAGACCCTTAATGGCTGGAATATAGAAATTAGCCATCACTGGCAGATTAAGATAGTCGCACTTCAATTTACCGTCCATCTCTGTCGCAATGTAGTATATAAACTCAGTGTCTTGGGTTATCGCGAGTGCCGACCCTTCAATCTTTACGCCCTGTTGCGAATAAAGAAGTCCAGCCGAAACCCCAAGCCAACTGTTGGCACCATATTCCAACTCAACGCCTCCTGTGAAGCCGGCCTTTGTATGATACATATCGATAGCAGCGTTTGTAAATGTTGATATGTTCACACCTGCCATCGGCTTCAGAGAGAATTTCCCAACAGGATTCTGCGCCTTAGCACACAACACGAAGTTTGATACAATTACCAATAAAAATGCTAATCTTTTCATACGATTCTTCTTGTTTCCGATATTTGCGGGCAAAGATACAAACTTATTCTCAAACCTCAAAGAATCATCCAAGAAAAATGATCAGTTACTATGTTACAGCGATCCATTGTTGAATAAAGATGGTCGCTGCCGCCCGCTCGCGATAATATGCCCGTTCGCCCACAATAATAAGCACGCCCGTGCTTATTAATGAGCACGTACGCCGACGACTGCTTACCCCTAATCTCTCCCCCTGCTACCACGGGTCTTTGTACCTGTTCCCCCGAGTATCTCCCCCTATTCCCCTTAATGAACATAAAAGTGCCTCACACCAAGGATATCGTGGATATCGCAAACATTATAAAAGGTGAACAATAAAGGCTTGCGAATTCGCAAGCCTTTATGATTAGAACTTAGCCATCTTGATGGCGACTATGGCGCACTCGTCGCCCTTGTTGCCGTGCTTGCCGCCTGCACGATCACGTGCCTGTTGCAGATCATTGGTGGTCAGAAGACCGAAGACAACGGGGATGTTACTGGTGGCATTCATACGGGCAATGCCTTCTGTCACTCCCTGACAGATGTAGTCGAAGTGGGGTGTCTCGCCACGGATGACGCTACCAAGGATGATGACGGCATCGTAACCATCGTTGAGGGTCATCTGATGGGCACCATAGACGAGTTCGAAGGAGCCGGGAACAGTCTTCACATGGATATTCTCCGGTAGGGCACCATGCTTCTCCAACGTCGAGACGCAGCCATCGAGCAAGGCCCCTGTGATTTCGGGGTTCCACTCCGCCACCACGATGCCGAAGATCATGTTCGACGCATCGGGGACAGCAGAAAAATCGTAGTCGGAGAGGTTATGCAGTGCGGTAGCCATTACTCCTTCACACGCTCAATATACTGATCGATGGTCTGATACTGCATCGACTGGAAGTACTTATCCTTGATCTGCTGATACAGTTTCAGAGCCTCAGCCTTCTTACCCTGACTCTCGAGGATCTCACCAGCCTGGATGAGGAAGGTGGGAGAAAGACTATTATTGTCAGCCATCTCTGCAGCCTTCTTCAAATTGCTGACAGCCTTATCGAGTTGGTTCAGATGAGCATAGGCATTACCTAAGGCGCCAACGGCTGCGGGAGAGATCATCTGGTCGTCGCTGCCATCGAACTTCTCGAGGTAGTCGGCAGCCTCCTGCCACTTGTCGAGTTTGGCATAGCAGAGTCCGGCATAGAGGTTAGCCAGGTTACCAGCCGCTGTGCTACTGTATTCCTTGGCGAGAGCCACGAAGCCCTTGAAGGTGGCACTGTCACCATTGAGAGCCTTCTGGAAATCGTTTGCTGCGAAATAGTCCTGACCCTTGGCGATGGCCGTGCTGGCCTTAGCCTCCTGAGGACCGGAGATATAAGTCTTGTAAAGTACGATACCTGCGATGATGACCACAATGGCGATCACGGCAGCGATAATAGCCTTCTTGTATTTCAGGAAGAAAGCCTCACTCTGACTGATGGTCTGCTCTTCCACGATGGGAGCAGCCTGTTGTTTGTTGTTATTTGCCATTTTTATTGTTATTTTTTTATTGTTCCAACGGACAAAATCCACCCCTTCGGGCAAATTCGGGTGCAAAGTTACTAAAAAGAAGTGAAAAGAGAAAAGTGAAAAGTAAAAAATTTGCTACCGCCATACATTTTTTCTTAATTCTTAACTCTTAATTCTTAACTTTTTCGTACTTTTGCAGTATGATTCTCGAAAAACTGACACTGATGAACTACAAGAATATCGCGGAGGCAACACTGGAGTTGTCGCCAAAGATGAATTGTTTCATTGGTCAGAACGGAGCCGGCAAGACAAACATCCTCGATGCCATCTACTACCTCTCTTTCTGTCATTCGGCAAGCAACCCCATCGACTCGCAGGTGATCCGTCACAACGAGGAGTTCTTCATGATCGAAGGGCACTATGATGAGGGGGATGTTACGGCGGCGATGAAGCGAGGGCAGAAGAAACACATCAAGCGCAATAAGAAGGAATACAAACGGTTGTCGGAGCATATCGGACAGATACCCGTGGTGGTGGTGTCGCCGTCGGACACCCTACTGATAGAGAGTGGCAGCGAGGAGCGTCGCAGACTGATGGATATGGTAATCTCGCAATACGACCCCACCTACATCGATGCCCTGAACCGCTACAACAAGGCCCTCCAACAGCGTAACATCATGCTTAAGGCAGAGGACGAGCCCAACACCGATGTGCTCAGCATCTGGGAAGAACAGATGGCCATTGCGGGTGAGCAGATATATGCGTGCAGAGATGCCTTCGTGAGGGAGATGGTGCCTATCTTCCAGCAATACTACGAGACGATATCAGGTAATCGGGAACGGGTGGCGATCAACTATCTCTCACACTGTCAGCGGGGACCACTGTTAGAGGTGATACAGCGTGACAGGATGAAGGACCGTGCTGTAGGCTACTCGTTGCACGGCATCCACCGCGACGATCTGGAATTTATGATTGGCGACCACCTAATGAAGCGAGAGGGCAGTCAGGGACAGAACAAGACATTTGTGATTTCATTGAAACTGGCACAGTTCGATTTCCTGAAACGCACCAACTCGAAGACCACACCCCTACTCCTGTTGGATGATATCTTCGACAAACTGGATGCCAAGCGCGTGGAACAGATTGTGAGTCTGGTAGCAGGCGACGATTTCGGACAGATCTTTATTACCGACACTAACCGCGACCATCTGGATCAGATACTCTCTGCCTCATCGCACGACTATAAAATTTTTTATGTAGAGGAAGGCCATGTTCAAGAGAGACGTTAAGAGCATCAAGGAACTGATTTTGAAGAATCTACGGGAACAGGGACTGGAAACACCTCTGTTGCAGAAGCGCCTGATTGAAGCCTGGCCTACGGTGGCAGGCGAGATGATTGCCAACTATACGGACGGCGTGACCATCCGCAATCAGACACTTTATGTGCATCTGACAAATCCTGCCCTACGACAGGACCTCTCGATGCAACGCTCAGACTATGTAAAACGGTTGAATGACTATGTGGGCAGTCAGGTGATTGCCGACATACGGTTTCGTTAAATCACTTCATCGACAGGAACATCGTGTTCATCGGTCGGAACTTCCGGCACTTTCTGGAAGTCAAAGCAGACGCCGAACACAGAGGGACGGTTCTTTTGTGTCAGCGAATCCTGACACAAAAGAACCGTCCCTACTGTGTTCAAGAAGCGGTCATAATAACCACGGCCTCTGCCTAAACGATGGCCTGCTGCGTCGAACGCAACACCTGGCACGAGAATCACGGGGACTGTCCCCATGATCTTCGCTACGCTGCTATCACAGGGACAGTCCCCATGATTCTCTTCTACCGGTTCCATAATACCGAAGGCCCCCTCGCAGAGATCCTGTTGCCCCGTATAGCGACGCAGTTCCATTGTGGTATCGTCCGTCACCTTGGGAAGAAAAACAGTCTTGCCCGCCGCCACGAGTTCATCGAGGAGCGGACGGATATCTACCTCATCAGGAAGCGGATAATAGGCCACAATGATCTGTGCATCCTTTATCCGATCTTTCAGACGGGCGACAATGGGAAGCGACAGTTCTTCCAATTGTTGCTGGGTGAACTGTCGCTTGATTTGGCGCATCTGCTGTCGCAACTCATCCTTACGCATGAGCCACCAAGTTTGCCGTGACATGGGTACCACGATAGTCAAAGGCCATCGCCACCTTCTTGGGCTGTTCCGTATTCTCCGGCTGCGGGAAGGCCTTGCCTTCATGGAACAGACGGAGCGTCTGAATAACGGCAGGATCGTCCTGATTCAGATATTCCGTCCAGGCCTGCTCGTCGAGCATGTTATAAATGATACGGCTGTACAGGTAACGCTCCAAGAGTTTATACGACTTCTGAATCATCAGGTTTCGACGTTTCAGACCATTCTTGTCGGCAAAGGTGGCGAACTTATCGACAATATTCTGTCGTTTCAGATAGGCCTCCAACTGCTTGCCATCCTTCAACTCTTTGAGTTTAGCGCGGTTCTCATCGGTATACTGATAGGCATACTGCACGATGAGTCCGCTCATCGACGCCTCCTTATAATAAGAGGTTATGCCCAGCGTGTCTTCCGGAACGAAGATATCTGGTGTGATACCGCCACCGCCATAGACGATACGTCCATTACTGGTGTGATATTCCGGTCCCGTATGCTTGATGCTGTCCTGTGAGAAGAACTCTCCGTGCTGATAACGACTGAGCAAATCTTCCTCATAATTGCGGTCTGCGCCAGAAGTGTAGGGTTTCTGGATACAACGTCCCGAAGGACTATAATAGCGAGCGATGGTCAGACGCATCATGGAATGATCGGAAAACTCTATCGGCTGCTGCACCAAACCCTTACCGAAGGAACGACGCCCGATGATGGTACCGCGGTCATTGTCCTGAATGGCACCTGCCAGAATCTCTGAGGCAGAGGCGGAACCCTCATCGATCAGCACCACCAAGGGCAGGTTCTGATAAGAGCCGCGCCCATCGCTACGGTAGTCCTGACGGGGCGACTTACGTCCCTGTGTATAGACAATCAACTTGCCCTTCGACAAGAACTCGTTGGCAATCTGCACAGCCGAGGCCAGATAACCACCCGTATTGCTGCGCAGGTCGATGACCAAACTGGAAAAGTCCTGCTGGGAGAGTTTGGCAAGGGCTATCAGCAACTCCGGGTAGGTATTCTCGCCGAAGTTCTTGATCTTGATATAGCCCGTCTCCTTGTCAAGCATATAACAGGCCGTCACACTCTTGGTAGGAATTTCGCCACGGGTCACCGTCACATGACGCACCTTCTTCTCGCCCCAACGCATGATACCCAACTTCACCTTCGTGTCCTTAGGCCCTTTCAGACGGTGCATTGCCTCCTCATTCGTTACCTTCTTGCCAACAAAGACGGAATCGTCCACCTCAACGATCTTGTCGCCTGCCACCAATCCGGCACGCTCGGCAGGACCGTTGCTGATGACATTCTGCACACGGATGGTGTCCTGACGGATGGTGAACTCAATACCCACACCTGAGAAGGAACCTTTCAGGTCGTCGTTGGCAATCTGTACATCCTTCGCCGCAATATAGGTAGAGTGCGGATCGAGTTCAGAAAGGATCTGCGGCATCGCCTTCTCCACCAAGTCGTTTACGTCGACTGTATCCACATACATATCGCTGACGTAATGAAGCAGGTTGTTGAGTTTACTGCCGTTGGAATTGATGATGCTCAGCCGGTTGCCGGAAAAATGATTGGCATAGAAGGTTCCCACCAGTATGCCGAGTACGACACACAGGGCCATCCAGAGCGGAGCAAAACGATTACTCTTATTATTCATATTTCACTATTTCTCCTTATACTTCCAAATACACGACTTCAATTCCGGCTCTTTTCAACAAGTCGATACCATCAGTGAGACGGTATTTCTCGCCATAGACCACCCGTTTGAAACCTGCCTGGATAATGAGTTTGGCACACTCAATACAGGGTGAGGCGGTAATATAGATCGTTGCACCATCGCTGTTGTTGTTGCTGCGGGCCAATTTGGTGATGGCATTCGCCTCGGCATGAAGAACGTAGGGTTTGGTCACGTTGTTCTCATCCTCGCAGATATTCTCAAATCCACTCGGCGTACCATTATAGCCGTCACTGATGATCATCTTGTCCTTGACTACCAGGGCTCCTACCTGTCGACGTTGACAATAGGAGTTCTCTGCCCATATCCGCGCCATCTTCAGATAGCGTTCATCCAGTTTTCTTTGTTTTGATTCCATTGCGTTTCAATAATGCATCTATCGTAGGCTCACCGCCCTTAAACCGTTTATAGAGTACCATCGGGTTCTCCGTGCCACCCTTCGAGAGGATGTTATCACGGAAACGCTGGGCTGTCTTCTGATTGAAGATACCGTGTTTCTTGAACACGGCGAAGGCATCGGCCTCCAACACCTCTGCCCACTTATAACTGTAATAGCCTGCCGCATAGCCGCCTGCCATGATATGCGAGAACTGCACGGTCATACAGGTATCCGGCAACTGTTCCGTCACCATCGCCTTTGCCCAGGCTTTCTTCTCGAAGGGGATGATATCATCCGTAAACTCATCCTTCTTGGTATAGTAAGCCATGTCGAGCAGACCGAAACTGACCTGCCGCAGACAGGCGTAAGCGACATTGTAGTTACGACTCCTACGGATACGGTCAATCAGTTCATCGGGAATAGGTTCACCTGTCTGGTAATGGAAGGCGAAGGTACGCAGGAACTCCTTCTCGATGGCGAAGTTCTCCATAAACTGTGAGGGCAGTTCCACGAAGTCCCACCACACATTCGTGCCGCTAAGACTCTCGAAACGGGTGTTGGCGAACATCCCGTGCAGGGAGTGACCGAACTCATGCAGGAAAGTCTCCACCTCACCCAGCGTCAACAGGGCGGGCTTTTCTTCTGTCGGCTTCGTCAGGTTCATCACCACACTGACATGAGGTCTGATATTCTTGCAATTGTCAGGACCGAAGGGCTTCTTCGTGTCGAGACGTTCCTTCCACTGACTCTGGTATTCCGTCATCCAGGCACCACCCTGTTTACCCTTACGGGGATGGAAGTCGGCATAGAAGACAGCGAGATAGGAGCCATCTTTGTCGAACACCTCATAGGCCTTCACATCCGGATGGTAGACGGGGATGTCCTTGTTTTCCTTGAAGGTGATGCCATATAGACGATGGGCCAGTCCGAACACGCCGTCAATAACCTTCGATAGTTCGAAATAGGGCCTCAGCATCTCTGCATCGAGGTTGTATTTCTGTAATTGCAGTTTGTGGGAGTAGAAGCCGAAGTCCCAAGGCTGAAAATCAGAGGTAAGAGGTGAGGGGTGAGAGGTGAGAGATTTCTTCATATCTTTGAGGAACATTTTCTCAATCTCCTTGACTTCCTTCTGGGCGGTGGGTTTATAGGCAGCAATCAGGTCGTTGAGGAGTTTATAGACATTGCGTACATTGCCCGCCATACGGTGCTTCAACACATAATCGGCGTAGGTCTTATGCCCCAGCAACTGGGCCAGTTCGCGACGCAGGTTGATGAGTCGCTTACAGATTTCCAGATTGTTCTCCGTATTATCGTGGATGCACTCGGTGTTCTTCGCCATATACATCTGCCGACGGAGTTCCCGCTGAGTGGAATAGGTCATGAACGGTGAATATGAGGGAGAATCAAGCGTAAATACCCAACCATCCTTCTCCTGTTCCTTTGCTGCCAGGGCTGCTGCCTCACGGGCAGAGTCAGGCAGTCCGTCGAGTTGTGCCTCATCGGTGATATGCAAAGTAAAGGCCTTGTTCTCCTTCAACAGGTTCTGCGAAAACTGTAACCCGAGTATCGATGCTTCCTCCGTCAACTGGCGCAGGCGTTCCTTACCGGCCGCATCGAGCAAAGCACCACTCCTCACAAAACCGTCATAGCAGTTGTCGAGCAGCATTTTTTCTTCTGGCGTCAACTTGCGATGATGCTGATGCACATACTTGATACGCTCAAACAACTTTTCATTCAGGCGAATATCATTGGCATGTTTTGTGAGTATCGGACTCATCTTCTGGGCCAGTGCATCCATCTCGTCATTCGTCTCTGCCGACAGCAGGTTGAAGAACACGGTACTGACACGTCCCAGCAGGTCATAATAGCCCTCACCGTCCTTCTCGTCATCCACACTGATAATGGTATTGTCGAAGGTGGGTTTCTCGGGATTGTTGATGATTTTCTCTATCTGTTCCTCGTCACGACGGATCCCCTCCATAAAGGCTTCCTCGTAGTCCTCTAAACGGATACGGTCAAAGGGCACCGTGTCGTGCGGTGTATTGTATTTCTCGAAAAAGGGGTTGAGTCTCTTCTCTTCACTCATAACATACTTCACTTTTCAGCGTGCAAAAATACAAATAATTTCTGATTCCCAAAAGGATTACGCCTTAAAAATGTTGAAAGCGCCCCTCTACGACATCAAAACACGCTCCAATAAAGGGATTTCAATGCGGCCTCTGTGCAGAATAATCAGGTTTTCCGCCTGCATCTCATTCAGCACCTTACTGACATTCAGGCGACTATCGTTCAGTTCGCCAGCCAACTGGTTCATCAAGATATGAAACACCTTGGGACCTGCCGGATAGACACAGTGTTGAACCAAAAACCTGACAAGTCGTTCACGGAGCGACTGCGGGTAACGGCGCCAAGGCTGGCGGGAGAGTTTCTGGGTCTGGGTGGCAAAGATATTCAGGAGATTTAGACGAAACACCAGGAAATCTTCCGAGAGTCGCACCACCTCATCTTTCCCAATGGTGATAAAGTTGGTGTCTGTCTGAGCCACTATGGTCTGGGTATACACCTGTTGATAACCGAAGATAGCCTCCGGCTGAAGGATATACGGTGCCTGCATCTGTTCGATAACGGCATAGGAACGATCATCAGAACGACTCTCCACACGGATGGTTCCATTGATCAGGAAATAAAGATGTGTACAGGCAGCACCCTCCTTGACAACAGCCTTTCCCTGCGGCACCTTGACGAACCCGAAACGGGTATGTCCGGCCACCAGTTCCAGATCATCACGACTCATACCCTGGAACAGGGGGAACTGGAGCAGTTTGTCAAATATTTGCAAGGTTGCCATCGCCTCTCTCCTACTCTACGATCTTATCCTTCAACGAAGGCGAGAACCAGACAGCCAGGTCCCCCTTCTCGTCGCTATAAATGAAATACGCCATCAGTTCGGGATGCCGCTCCAACAGTTTCTGGGCCCGTTCGATACCCATCACCATAAACGAGGTGGCATAGGCATCGGCAGTGATACAGTCTTTGGCCAACACTGTAGCCGACAACAGACTGTGCTGTACTGGGTAGCCCGTCTTGGGATCGATGGTATGGGCGAACTTTTGACCGCCCTTATAATAGAATCTGCGATAATTACCACTGGTGGCCATCGCCTTGTCTGTCACATTCAAGATTGTCTGTATCTCATTGCTCACCGACAACGAGTCATCTATAGGCTTTGTCACACCTATCTTCCAAGGCAGGCGCTGAGCATTCACGCCACTGGTCACAATCTCACCGCCAATCTCCACCATGAAGTTCTTCACGCCACGACGACGGAGATAGTTTGCCACCACATCCACCCCATAGCCCTTCGCTATCGCAGAGCAATCGAGCATCATCCTGGGATCCTGTTTGATGACCTTCCCATCGACCAGCGAGATTTTCTCGTAACCTACCATCTGACGCAGGCTATCCACCTGCTGGCGGGTAGGTTCAATGCCATTCTTAAAACCAAAGCCCCAGGCATTCACCAACGGTGCCACCGTGACATCAAAGGCCCCCTTGGTATCCTCTGATACTGCCATTGCCTTTTTGAATACTGTCAGAAACATCTCGTCGAGTCTGACCTCCTTGTTCTGGTTGATGGCTGTAATAATGCTCATCTCATTGAATGGCGACAAGGAATTATCCACCTTCTGCAACTCAGCCATCACCCCTTCATTCAAGTCAGAATCGCACTGGTAGGTCAGATTATAAACCGTTCCGAATACCAGACCCGTATTCTTCTGATAGGGCATATTCCGCTGCTGACGGATAATCAGCACCGTACCTATTATCAGAAGCAACAGGAAAGGCAGTTGCCAGATCAGTTTCTTCTTGTTCATATATCGATGATTACATTGAATGTGCCACCAAGACGGGTATCGTCTTCAATTCCATAACCAGGCACATACCAGGTGCGTCCCATGACACCGTCCTTATGAGCGATACGACGCTTGTACCTGACACTCCAGCCCAAGTGCAACGGACCGAGTATCTTCGCATCGACACCCAGCACAGCCTCAAACCAGTGATAACTGCATTGCTCATCCTTCACGGCAAAGTCCGCCCTCCGGTTCCATGCGGGATCAACAAGATCCTGACAGTCCAAGTCCACCTTGTAGGATGTGAAAGCATAACGCAGTCCACCATACAGACGATAAGGTCCATGCTTATCCTTCAACAGGTTCTTGTCGATACCGATGCGGAAATAAGGCGCCTGCGTCTTATAGGAGATGCGCGTCACCGCGTCGGTCTCGTGGTTAGCCTTGCCATAGCCGATCTCCACAATCGGAAACCACTCGTCGTGGATGTTTACCCTGAAAGCGCCCTCATACGCCCCGTAATCAGACAACTGCATCATCGCGACACTCACCAAATCGAAAGAGACGGCAAAGCCACGGAACAAGGGAACCGAGTCCTTCTGCAACGTGAAGAACTTCCATTGTGCCGAGGCACCTGTTGCCGACATCAGCAACAACAGACTAATTGCTACCCTTCGGAACAAGACGGAAATGGACGGTCGTCTGGTCATAAGTCACAGATTTGTTAAGCAATACGAGCGAATCGATATAATGCCGGGTATACTGCACATCGGTTATTTCGTGGAAGAATGATGCATTACAGTCAACGGACTCAAAATGGGGGAAATCATCCTTCTTGATACACACCGTATCAACCACGATTGAATCATTCTCCAAATACTTAAAGCAGAAATAGAGAACATCCTCCGGATAAGCATAACTGATGGGAATGCTGAATGAAGACTTGTTGCTCAATCGGTTGAGGACTACGTAATTTCCATCTTGGCGTGTGGATACGATTGACAGGGAATCCGTGATAGCCAATTCCTTTCCTGCCTTGTCGCGGATCTCATAATGCACAGCCACCGTATTCTCCACTGGACAATCAATGGTGGAACAAGATATAGTGAATAGTATCACTATCACATACAGCAGTTTCCTCATATCATTTCCTCGATTTGATAGTCATTGCGACCACTCGACGAACGACTCACCAAGTCGGCCACGAAACCCGTCAGGAACAACTGGGTACCGATGATCATCATCGTCAGGGCAATATAGAAATACGGCGAGTCTGTCACCAACCGCTGGGGGATATGGTTGTAGAGGCACCAGAGTTTGTCGGCACCGATACAAACGGCAGCCACAAAACCCACGAAGAACATCAGTGTACCTAAGAATCCGAACACGTGCATCGGTTTCTTACCGAAGGTACTCAGGAACCAGAGTGTCAGCAGGTCAAGGTAGCCATTCACAAAACGGTTCAGTCCCATAAACTTCGACGAGCCGTACTTACGGGCCTGATGCTGTACCACCTTCTCACCGATCTTATTGAAACCGGCATTCTTAGCCAGATAGGGAATATAACGGTGCATCTCACCGTACACCTCGATATTCTTCACCACCGCCTTGCGATAGGCTTTTAGACCACAGTTGAAGTCGTGCAAGTTCTTGATACCGCTCACCTTCCGGGCTGTGGCGTTGAAGAGTTTCGTGGGCAGGGTCTTCGACAGGGGGTCATAGCGTTTCTGCTTATACCCGCTCACCAGGTCAAACCCCTCTTCCTTAATCATCTTGTAGAGTCCGGGGATCTCGTCGGGCGAGTCCTGCAAGTCGGCATCCATCGTGATGACCACATCACCCTGTGCCTGTTCAAAGCCACAGTAGAGGGCCGGACTCTTGCCATAGTTCCTGCGGAACTTGATGCCCTTCACCACATCGGGGGCCTTCTGGTTCAGTTCGGTGATAATCTCCCACGAACGATCCGTAGAACCATCGTTGATGAAGATGACCTCAAACGTGAAGCCATTCTCTTTCATCACCCGCTCTATCCACTCATAGAGTTCTGGTATAGACTCCTCTTCATTATAAAGAGGTATAACCACTGATATATCCATCGAAGAATTTACAATTTGACAATTTACAATTTACAATTTTGTTCGCTGCATCACCAGACTGATAGGAATACCCAGGATAAAACCCATACAGATATTGATGGTCAGCATGTTCAGCGCATAGTCTATCGGACGGATACTGGCCATCTCGTGCAGACTCTCATCAACCATCTGCTGCATACCATATTGCTGCAGCATCGCCTTTCCTTCCTCGGAGGTGACCATCTTCGAAAACTGACTCAGGAGAAACCCGTTGTCCATGAATGCGAAGTAGAGATACTGCGCCACAGCAAAGAGAATGCCGCCATAGAAAAACACCAGGATGGTATAGGCATAGCCCCGACGAAACGAGATCAGTCCCTCACGTCCATAGTCACGGAACTTACCCAGACGCTTACCCACAAAGAAGGGGACATAGAACAACAGCAGTATGGCCGCCATACCCAACATCTGGTTCGATACACCTATTATATATAATAAGAAAACCACCACCAAGAGCAGGGCCAACAGGGCACCGTCCTGACGGGCAAAAGCCTTCAACTGTATATATTCAGCAGGAGTCATCATTTAACAATTAATGCTTATCGGCTGCAAAATTAAGCATTTTCCTGCACATAACGCGTGCTTTGTCTCAAAAAATCGTTAAAATCAACAAATTTATCACTTATCACTTATCACTTATCACTTTTTTGTTGTACCTTTGCAGCGCTTTTCGAGAAAAGCGTTCTTTTACATACGGGTAAGTCCTGTACGGCCAGCTCCCTTTGAATCCCCCAGGGTGGGAACGCAGCAAGGGTATTAGGTTGTAGCGGCGCGATGCAGATCGCTTACCCACCCGCCTCTTTAGCTCAGTTGGCCAGAGCACGTGATTTGTAA
>JAGCRH010000008.1 GCA_017964785.1 Prevotella sp. | reverse complement strand
TAATATATATAATATATATAATATCTAAGAATAAGAATTTTCTTAATCGAAAACCTAAATGTCCGAAGTGGGTAAGTGGGTAAGTGGGTAACTTTTTGCAAAAGCCAAATGTGAGTACGTTAGGTGTGTTAGGTCTAGGCGTTTTTCGAAAAGACGCGCCGATGCGCCGACGCGCCTGAACGCCTAAAAACGGGTAAACGGTGCGGTGGTGCGGTGGTGCGCGGTGCGGTGTCCAAATGGCATTTCTTGAATTATCTATACATTTCGCATTGTTGGCAGAGGCGGAGAGACCATGGGCATTAATTGTAGATCTTGCAAGTATTAATCCTCGCAATTGTTACAATTAATACCAGCAAGATTTTTCCTTAATAGTGGGGCTGGCCTCTCTCGGACAATGCAAAGGCTGAACTGCCAATTTTCTTAACAAATCAAATTATATGATATGGTTTTGTACCCAGAGGTTTTCCACTTTTTCACTTTTTCACTTCGGACATTTAGGTTTTGATTTCCACATTTTGTCAGTCTTGGACGAGTCAACCTGTCTCAGACGTGAAAGTCAACCTTTCTGGTACAACTTTATATTATTTATTAATATTACTATTATATATATTATAATATATGTAATAGTAAATTATTCTTATCTCTAAAAATCCGAAAAGACAGATGTCCTAAGTGAAAAACTGAAAAAGTGAAAAAGTGACGTTTTTGGAGTCCCCTTCAAGCGGACTGGTAGTCCCCTTCAAGCGGAGTACCCCGGAGGTACAATGGGAAGGAGAAAAAAGAGGCTCTACGTTGAAAATGTGGAGGCACTATGAAAAGAAATAGAGCCACTATTTTTGCGTATAGTGGCTCTATTATGATGTTGTAATTTATAGTTGGATTATACCAGATGCTCGATGAGGTCGGCACGATCGCCTGGGAGCATATCGATGACGGGAATCTCGACCATCGTGTAGCAGCCGGGCTGTAGGCGCATGGAGGCACGGGCTACATTGACCAGAACCTGACCTGTCAGGGCGGGGTTGTTGATGCTCATGTTGAACTCCAAACGCTGGTTCTGCGTCTTGCCGCTGACACCCTTGCGCACGAGGTTCACACCGTGGCCCATGTCGCGCACATCATCGACGCTCTCTACCTGGAACACGTGCGTCTCATCTGAGGCGAAGTAGGGGTCGGCCTTGATGGCGGCAGTCACCTCATCAAGTTTCGCACCATCCTCTAACTCCACATAGACCATACGACGATGGATGCCCTCGCCGAGGGGGATGGTCATCGACAGGGCGTTCTTCACACCAGCCTTGGAGCGGACGCAGACGCTGTGGCCCATCGACATACCTGGGCCGAAGTTGGTGTAGGAGAGTCCCTTCGGTGCGAGGCTTTGCATGAGGGTGCGCACGATGGAGTCGGAACCTGGATCCCAGCCAGCAGCGATGACGCTGACGGTGTTGGTCTCCTTGTTGAGTTTCATCAGGCGTTCACGATAACCACGGATGTTGGTGTGGATGTCGAACGAGTCGACGGTGTTGATGCCGAGGGGCAGTATCTGGTTGGCATACTCCTCGCAGGAACGTGTCGGGGTGGCGAGAATGGCCACATCGACATCTTTCAGGTCGCGAATGTCCTTTACTACCTCATAGGGTGCCAGTTCTGCGGGTTTGTCTGCTGCACCATTGCGGCGTACGATGCCTGCTACTTCGAAATCGGGGGCAGTCTCCAATGCCTCCAATGCATACTTTCCGATGTTGCCGTAACCTACGACGGCTGCTCTGATTTTCTTCATAATTTTTTTAATGTTCGGTTGGTTCCGCTTGCAAAAGTACATCTTTTTGCCGAATTACGTTACATTTTGCCAAATATTTTATCTAAAAAAATTACGTTTTGTGACAAAGTGTAAGGTTTTAGGGGTGAAATACAATAAAATGTAAGCAAATCACGTTTATTGAGTTGTATATATACAAAAAGTGTAAGTTATGATAGAATACATTAAGGGTGAGTTGACTGAACTGACCCCCGCGCTGGCAACTGTCGAGGCTGCCGGAGTAGGTTACGGACTGAATATCTCGCTGAACACGTTCAGTGCGATTCAAGGAAAGAAAGAGGTGAAACTCTATGTCTATGAGGCCATCCGTGAAGACGCGTATGTGCTCTACGGCTTTGTGAACAAGCGGGAGCGCGAGATGTTTGAACTGCTCATCACCGTCAATGGGGTGGGAGCCAACACGGCGCGGATGATGCTCTCGGGCATGAGCGTGGCAGAACTCTGCAACGCCATCTCCACGGGTAATGCCCGTCTGATCCAGAGCATCAAGGGCATCGGTAAGATGACGGCCCAGCGCATCATCGTCGACCTGAGGGACAAGATTGTAGCCCTTGGCATTACCGAGGAGATACCCGCTGGCGGACAGATGCAGGCACCTGTCAACAACCAGGTGAAGGACGAGGCAGTATCGGCCCTGACGATGCTGGGCTTCGCGCCTGCACCCACGCAGAAGGTGGTGCTGCAAATCCTTCAAGCGCAGCCTGACCTGCCTGTGGAACAGGTGGTGAAACTGGCGCTGAAGCAGATAAAATGAGGAATGAGGAATGAGAAATGAGGAATGTTGATTACCATAGTGTGCTGAAACTGTGGTCGAAAGTCCGCAGGAAGTGTATGCCGAATGGCTTGCACACTCATCATCATTTCTCATTATTCTTCGTAATCGTATTGCTGAGTGTGGTGGCCTTTGCTGCTCCGCCCCAGGATGATAAGACGCGGACAAGGAAAACGGAGACGAAGGCGCAGCCGCAGGCGGAAGTTGTGGATGATGGCGTTATTCCCGACTCGCTGTTGCATCCACGATGGAAGATTCAGAAGACGGCTCCTATTGAGGTGGCCGACCTCGATTCCTCAGCCCTTGACTTACGTCTGCCAGACAATATCAAGCAAACGGTAGAATACAATGACTCGCTGAATATCTACGTCATCGGCTCGAAGATTGGCGACTCCTATCTGAATGCCCCCGTTCTGATGACTCCCGAGGAGTATCGGCAGTGGAGTGAGAAACGTGCCCGTCACGATTTCTTCCGCTCCAAGGAAGAAGAGAACGTGACCAACGAGGGTAAGGACCAGTTCGACCTGATGGACATGCACTTCGACCTGGGGCCTGCGGAGAAGATCTTCGGTCCGGGTGGTGTGCGTATCAAGACACAGGGAACGGCAGAGTTGAAGATGGGTGCCACGCTGAAGAATATCGAGAATCCCTCGCTGCCCATCCGTAACCGCAAGACCACCAGTTTCGACTTCGACGAGAAGATCAACCTGAGTCTGAATGGTAAGGTGGGCGACAAGGTGAACATGAACCTGAACTACAACACCGATGCCACCTTCGACTTCGACACGCAAAACCTGAAACTGAAGTTTGATGGCAAGGAAGATGAGATCATCAAATTAGTGGAAGCCGGTAACGTGACCTTCCCCTCGAACAACTCGTTGGTGAAGGGTGCTTCGAGCCTCTTCGGTATCCGTGCCGATATGCAGTTCGGTAAGTTGAAATTGCAGACAGTGCTCTCGCAGAAGAAGTCCACCACGCAGAGTGTCTCGTCGAAAGGCGGCACCCAGACCACTCCCTTTGAGATCAATGCCGACAACTACGAGGAGAACCGTCACTTCTTCCTCTCACGCTATTTCCGTGACCTCTACGACGGGGCGATGTCTACGTTGCCGAACCTGACGACGGGTATCGAAATCAACCGTGTGGAGATCTGGATTACCAATAAGACAGGAACCACCTCCAACACCCGTAATATCATTGCCCTGACCGACCTCGGTGAGAATGCCAAGGTGAGCAACAGCCAGTGGGGACTGACGGGGATGGGCGTGCCGTCGAATGCCGCCAATAGCGAGTATAGCACGATGGTGGGCACATACGCCGCTGCCCGCGACATCGACCAGACCAGTACGGTGCTGGCTGGCATCCCCAATTTCGAGGGTGGGGTGGACTACGAGAAACTGGCGAGTGCCCGTCTGTTGTCATCTTCAGAATACACTGTCAACAAGTCGTTGGGTTATATCTCCCTGAAGACAGGTCTCCAAACAGACCAGGTGCTGGCAGTGGCCTACGAGTTTACGGCAGGCGGACAGACCTATCAGGTGGGTGAGTTTGCCAGCGACAATACTGAGACCTCGAAAGCCCTCTTCGTGAAGTCGTTGAAGAACACCTCGAACAATCCCAGACAGGGCAACTGGGACCTGATGATGAAGAATGTCTACTATCTCGCTTCGTCGGTGGAAAAGACCAAGTTCCGTCTCGACATCAAGTACCAGAGCGATACGGCAGGTGTCTACCTGACCTATATCCCCGATGCAAGGGTGAAGGAACGCACCTTGTTGAAGATGTTGGGCTGTGACCGCCTTGATAATAATAATAAGGTACACTCGAACGGTTACTTCGACTTCATCGAGGGCTATACCGTGAGCAACGGACGTATCTTCCTGCCGTCGGCAGAGCCCTTCGGCGACTATCTCCGTAAGCAGTTGGAAGCCAGTGGCTTCTCCAAGGCAGAGGCTGACAAATACGTGTTCGATGAACTCTACGACTCGACAAAGACCGTAGCCAAGCAGATTGCCGAGAAGGATAAGTTCATCATGATGGGACAGTTCAAGGGCCACAGTGCCAATGTCATCTCACTGGGTGCCTACAACGTGCCGCAGGGCTCGGTGGTGGTGACGGCAGGTGGCGTGACGCTCCAGGAAGGCAGCGACTACTCGGTGGACTACTCTGCAGGTGAGGTGACCATCCTGAACCAGAGCATCATCGATGCCGGCACGAATGTGAATGTCTCGTTGGAGTCGAACACCGACTACGGTATGCAGCGTAAGACGATGCTCGGACTGAACTGGGAGTACGACTTCTCGAAGAATTTCCAGATGGGCGGTACGCTGATGCACCTCTCCGAGCAGGCACTCACCTCGAAGGTGACGATGGGCTCGGAGCCTCTCCGCAACACCATCTGGGGCTTGAACGTGAATTGGAAGCAGGAAAGCCAGTGGTTGACCTCCATCCTCAATAAGATACCCTTCCTGCATGTCAATCAGCCCTCGCAGATAACCTTTACCGGTGAGTTCGCCCAACTGATAGCAGGTACGGCAGGTGGTACACAGGACAATGCCTCGTATATCGACGACTTCGAGAATACCAAGAACCTCATCGACGTGAGCAGTCCGAAACTGTGGACACTCTCCAGCGTGCCGACCATGTTTACGGAGTATTCAGACAAGACGGGCGTGACGAGCGGCTATAACCGTGCCCGACTGGCGTGGTATAATGTAGATCCCATCTTCACCCGTCGTTCCTCGACCCTCACGCCAAGCCATATCAAGAGCGACCTCGAACAACTCTCCAACCACTATGTGCGTGAGGTCTACGTGAAGGAACTCTATCCGAACCGTGACCAGAGTACTTACAACGGTGCCACCTCGACACTGCCCGTGCTGAACCTGGCCTACTATCCGGAGGAACGAGGTCCCTACAACCTGACACGCGACCTGAACAGCGACGGTACGTTGCGACAGCCTGAGACAAAGTGGGGCGGTATGATGCGTAAACTGGAAACCACCGACTTCGAGCAGGCGAATATCGAATACATCGAGTTCTGGATGCTCGATCCCTACATCTATCTCCGTCAGCAGGATAATGTCTCCGACTATGCGGGTGACCTCTACTTCAACCTCGGTGAGGTCTCTGAGGATATCCTGCGCGACGGTAAGAAATTCTACGAGAGTGGTATGCCTGTCGAGGAAGGCAGTACCGGTGGCTTTACCACCACCCAGTGGGGAAAGATACCACAGCAGGCCACGCAGACCTACGCCTTTGCCACCTCATCCGGTTCGCGGGAAAAGCAGGACGTGGGTCTGAACGGTCTGAACGATAGCGAAGAGCAGGAGTTCGGGGCCTATAAAGAGTGGCTCAATGCGCTGGGAGGCATCGTGACCAATGACAGTATTCTCGAGTCGTGGCGCAACGACCCTGCCGGTGATAACTACCATTACTACCGTGGCTCGGACTATGACGCTGAGGAGAAGAGCATCCTGGATCGCTACAAACTCATCAACAATCCGCAGGGCAACTCGCCAGATACCGATAACCGTACTGAGAGTTACGACACGAGTTATAAGACGGGACCCGACGTGGAGGATATCAACCAGGACTTCACCCTCAACGAGTACGAGCGGTACTATCAGTATAAGGTACGTATTAGTCCCGAGATCCTGGATGCCTACCGCAACGGTGCCGCACCTGCTGACTGCTTCATCACTGACATGCGTACCAGTGGCGTGAAACTGCGTAATGGCGACACCACGAGTGTCAACTGGTACCAGTTCCGTATCCCTCTGACACAGTACGAACGCAAGGTGGGTAGTATCTCCGACTTCACCAGCATCCGTTTCATGCGTCTGTTCATGACCAACTTCCAGAAACCTATCGTGCTGCGCTTTGGTAGTCTCGACCTGGTGCGTGGTGAGTGGCGTATCTACAAACAGAGTCTTTCGACAGGTGCCGAGACGGGAACAATGGCAGTGAGTGCCGTGAATATCGAGGAGAACAACGACAAGACCCCAGTGAACTACGTGTTGCCTCCGGGCATCAGTCGTGTGACGGATCCCTCGCAGCCTCAGTTGGTGGAGAACAACGAACAGGCCCTCGACATCGTGGTCAGGAACCTGAGTCATGGCGAGACAAAGGCAGTGTATAAGAATACCACGCTCGACCTGCGCCAGTACAAACGACTGCAGATGTTCACCCACGCCAACCACCTCGTACCTGACGCCACCAATCTCCAGGACAACCAACTTGCTGTGTTCATCCGTCTGGGCAGTGACTACAAGAGTAACTACTATGAGTACGAGATCCCGTTGAAGTTGACGCCTGATCGCAGTGACTACAATAAATACTCCACAGCAGACCGTCGTCAGGTGTGGCCAGAAGAAAATATGCTCGACATCGACCTCGATGTCTTTACGAAGTTGAAGAAAGAACGCAACAAGGCCAAGTCACTTGGTACGGCCTCCTATAACCAGGTGTTTACCGATTATGATGCGGATCGTCCTGGCAATAAGGTGAGCGTCCTCGGTAACCCCTCACTCGGTGAGGTGAAGGCGATGGTGATCGGTGTACGTAACATCTCCGGTGAGACGAAATCGGGTGAGGTATGGGTCAACGAACTCCGTCTGTTGGAAACCAACAGTGAGGGCGGATGGGCGGCTTCTGGTGCGATGAACGTGCAACTCTCCGACTTCGGAACGGTGAATGTGACGGGCCGTTATGTGAGTGATGGCTTCGGTGGACTGGAGGAGAGCGTGATGCGACGCAGGACTGATACGGAGAAGCAGTACTCCGTGACCACCTCGTTGGAACTGGGTAAGTTCTTCCCAGAGAAGGCGAAGGTGTCGGCACCGCTCTATTATTCCGTGACGAAAGACGAGAAACGTCCTCGCTACAACCCGCTCGACACGGATATGAAACTCGATGATGCACTTGATGCAGTGGCAGATCAGCACGAGCGGGACAGTATCGAGTCGATGGCGGTGACGAAGACCACCAACACGAACTTCTCCCTCTCGAATGTGCGTTGGGGACTGAAGACGAAGCGTCATCCTATGCCCTACGACCCAGGCAACTTCTCGTTCTCCTACAGTCACTCGCACCGCTATACCTCGGGTGAGACGACCGTTTACGAAAAGGAAGACCAGTGGCGGGGCGCCCTTAACTATACCTATTCGCCTGTCTATAAGACTTGGGAGCCGTTCAGCAAACTGAAAGGCAAGTCGAAGTGGCTGAACTTCCCCAAGGCCTTCGGACTGAACTACCTGCCGCAGAGCATCTCGTTTAATTCTGATATCTCGCGAACCTATTTTGAATTGCAGGAGCGCGACCTGGAGAGTCTGGAGAACCAGAAACTGCCGCTGACCTTCAACTCGCAGTTCCTCTGGAACCGTGACTTCTCCCTGCGCTGGGACTTCACGAAGAACCTGCACTTCAACTTCCAGAGTGCCACCCATGCGGAGATTGAGGAGCCCTATACGCCAGTCAATAAGGATCTTTATCCAGATCATTATTCTGCTTGGAAGGACTCGGTGCTCCAGAGTATCCGTAACCTCGGTACACCCCTCGACTACCAACAACAGGCAACGGCCTCCTATCAGTTGCCACTGAATAAGTTGCCGATCTTTGACTGGCTCAACAGCGACATATCCTATACCTCGAACTATTCCTGGGTACGTGGTACGAAACTGGAAGACGGCACCTCGTTGGGTAATACCGTCAACAGTCGTCGCAACGTGAACATCAACGGCTCCTTCAACATGGAGACGCTCTATAACCATTTCCCCTTCCTGCAAAAGGTGAATGAGCGCTTCAAGAAAGCCATCCCCAAGAACCAGCCAAAGCAGAAAACGCCAAAGACCACTAACAATGATAATAACGCTAATAACGCTAATAACGCTAAGGACGCTAAGAATACCAAGGACTCTAAGAATGCTAAGGAAACTGACAATCCGAAGGTGTCTGACAGTTCTAAGGATAAGGCTGCTTCTGACTCCATCGCTGCCGCTCAGAAGTCCGCTGCCGTAGCCAAGAGAACCTACCAGCGCGAGATTACCCTCAAACCCGATACCACCGTTACCGTGGCGCATAACAAGAAGTCGAAGCGTCTTATCGTCACTGCCCGCACCAAGGACGGTAAGCCCTATGACATCAAATACAAGGTCATCGACGAGAATAAGATTCTCATTAAGTCGATGGATACGGTGGATATCAAACTCTCCGTCGTGGCGAAGACACCTACCGAGAAACTGTGGTGGTATAAGCCTGCCCAGAGTGCGGCCCGACTGCTGATGATGCTGCGTAGTATCAACTTCTCCTATCGCAGCCAGTATGCGATGATGCTGCCGGGCTTCTTGCCGAATATCGGTGATGTCTTCGGACAGCGTTCGTCGGGTGGACTCTCTCCGGGTCTCGACTTCGCCTTCTGTACCATCGGTGACAGTTATCTCAACAAGGCTTATGACAACGGTTGGCTGCTCTCTAACGAAAATGTCGCCACACCTGCCACCATCAACAGTAGCAGCGACTTGCAGATACGAGCCGTCCTCGAACCACTGCGAGACTTGAAGGTTGACCTCAATGCCTCGCGTACTGATACCCGTGCCAAGAGTGTCCAGTATATGTATGCAGGTATGCCCACCACCAAGAGCGGAACCTTCAATATGACCACCATATCGCTGAAGGGGGTGTTGGAGGGAGTAGGCGATGCGAACAGCGGCTATCGTTCGAAGACATTCGAGAAGTTCTGTGCGCTCCTGCCGGAGTATCGTCAGCGGGTGGCCTCGCAGTATCCGGAGGCTGGCACGACGTTTGGCGGCGCCACTGTGGGTGAGGTTAATCCTTACAGTGCCGATGTGATGATACCCGCCTTCCTTTCGGCCTATACTTCCAGTGGCGGTGGGGCGCTCGACATCTTCCCGTCATTGATGAAGATGCTGCCCAACTGGACCATACGCTATGCCGGACTGGCAAAACTCACGTGGTTCAGTAACCACTTTAAGTCGTTTAACATCAACCACGCCTATAAGTCGGTATTCAGCATTGGCTCGTATGCCTCTTACAGTTCCTGGCAGGAGTATATGGGTGGACTGGGCTTCACCACCGACCAGATGACAGGTATGTTGCAACCCTCGTCGATGTATAATGTCTCGACGGTGAGCATCAACGAGTCGTTCTCGCCGTTGCTCGGTGTCGATGCCACCTTCCAGAACGACCTGACAGCAAAGGTGGAGTATCGCACCACCCGTGTGCTGAACCTCTCGATGACGAGTGTGCAGATCAATGAGCAGCGTTCCAACGACATCGTCGTGGGCCTCGCCTATAAACTGAAGGATTTTAATATCTTTGCTCCCAGCGTCAGCAGGAAGGTGAAGAAGGCACAGAACAAGAAGAACGGAGCCAATAATGCCAGTAATACGGGTAATACTGGTTCTACCAGGAGTTCGCGTGGTGTGAACCATGACCTGAACCTGCGCTGCGATGTGTCTTTCCGCAAGCAGGCCTCCATCACCCGCGATATCGCCACCTGTACCTCTGCTGCGTCTTCAGGCAATTCTGCATTGAAGATTTCCATCATGGCAGACTACACCCTGAGTCGCCTGATGACGCTCTCGGCCTATTATGATCGTCAGACGAATACCCCGCTCCTGTCTTCATCCAGTTATCCCACCACCACGCAGGATTTCGGCCTCTCCGTCAAGTTCTCCCTCACGAGGTAAGGGACGGAGAATGAAAAATCCCGCCGATTGGCGGGATTTTTCATTTGTTATTGTTTGAGAAGATTAAGTTTCTGTTTCGGAGCGAGGGCGTTGGTGGTCTTTTCCGTGTATTCCGCAAGTTTCGCCTCGGCAGTGCAGCGGATATCGCGGGAAGAGGCTCCGATGCGGAAGGTATAGGTACCAGCCTCGGTAAGCCACTGCGAATTGGTCTCGTCGAAGGAGGCAAGGTCACGGACGGGAATTGTCATCGTGAGGGTTTGGCTTTCACCGGGCTGCAATTCACGGGTCTTGGCAAAGGCCTTCAACTCCTGGGCAGGCTTCTCCAGTCGGCCCTTCGGGGCAGCGACATAGACCTGTGCCACCTCTTTGCCACTGACACTACCACTATTCTTAACGGTGATGCTTACATCGACACTCTGTCCCTTTGCCTTAACAATGGGCTTGGAGAACTCGAAGGTGGTGTAACTCAGGCCATAGCCGAAAGGATAGGCCACATTGCGATTGAAAGTATCGAAGAAACGATAACCCACGTAGATGTCCTCCTCGTGGTTGGTGTAGGCATGACCCGGGATGGGCTGTCCGTTGCCTAACATCTGCAAGAGACTGTACTCGTCGAGTGCACCCGGGAAATTCTTTGTAGAGGCATGATCGGTGGCGGCGATGGGCCACGTCATGGTGAGTTTACCAGAAGGATTTACTTTACCGGTCAGCAGGTCGGCAATCGAGTTACCGCCTTCCATACCGGGTTGCCAGGCACAGAGGATGGCATCGGGATAGCCGCTCCAAGAAGCCGTCTCGATGACAGAGCCTGAGTTGATAATCACCACCACAGGCTTGCCAGCGGCGTGGAAGGCCTGACAGATGTCGATGATGAGTTGGCGCTCCTCGGGGATGAGGTTGAATTCGGTCTCGATGTCGCGATCAATACCCTCACCAGCCTGTCGTCCAATGGTGATGATGGCGGCATCGGCTCCCCGTACTTCCTTCTCCACAGCGATGGGAGAGAGACTGATTTCAGGATATTTCTGCTGACCCATTGCCTCGGTCTGGAACCACTTGGCGGGATGGCGCTCTGCCTGGAACTTCACTCTGGCATAGGCGATATATTTGCGGTAGATGTCGGTAAGGGTCTCAGAAGACTTGATACCAGCGTTCTTCAAGCCTTCCAGCATATCAACCACATAAGGCGGATGTACACAGCCGGAGCCTGTACCGCCGCTGAGGAAATCGTAGGAGTTCTCGCCGAAGAGGGCAACACTCTTGATATTCTTCCAAGGCAATGTGCCGTTGTTCTTCAACAGTACGATACCCTCGTTGGCACTTTGGCGGGTGATGGCGGCATGAGCCGTGAAATCAGGTTTGTTGGAGGCAGGATACTTGCGGAAACTCGGGGTCTTGACGATGTATTCCAGCATACGGCGTACGTTGCGATCCACATCGGTGATGGCGAGTTTACCGTTCTTCACACCGTCGATGATCTCCTGCACCTGGGCAGGCTGTCCTGGTTCCATGAGATCGTTGCCGGCCTGTACCTCACTGACGGTGGTAAGTCCCTGACGGATACCGATCCAGTCTGTCATCACAATACCTTTATAGCCCCAGTCATCGCGGAGGATACTGGTCAGCAGGTCGCGGTTACCCATCGAGTGGATGCCGTTAACGAGGTTATAAGATGCCATAATCGTCCAGGGGTTACTCTCACGGACGGCAATCTCAAAGCCTCGGAGGTATATCTCGCGGGCTGCCCGCTGGGAGAGTCTTTCGTCGACACTGGTACGGTCTGTCTCCTGCGAGTTCACGGCAAAGTGCTTGGCAGAGACACCCACATCTTCTTTCTGCACACCGTTGATATAGGCGGCGGCAATCTTACCTGTCAGGAAGGGGTCTTCACTGTAATACTCGAAGTTTCGTCCACAGAGCGGGTTACGGTGCAGGTTCATGCCTGGGCCAAGGATCACATCGCAGCGGTATTCCTTGGTCTCGTTACCGATGGCCTGTCCGACCTGTCCCACGAGATCGGTGTTCCACGTCGAGGCGAGGCACGAGCCGATGGGGAAAGCGGTGGCATAGAAGGTCTGATCGGTACCCCTGCGGGTGGGATTGATGCGGACACCGGCAGGACCGTCTGTCAGGACGGTGGCAGGAATGCCGAGTCGTGGGATTTCTGGTGTGGTACCAGCGGCACCTGCTACAAGTGTAGCCTCACCGCCTACGACGGCATTGGCACTGAAGAAGTTGTTGGCAGCACCTACGAGGAGTTTGGCTTTCTCTTCGAGGGTCATGGCTTTGAGCACCTCATCGATGTTATCGGCACTCAGTTTGGGTTGGGCATTCATTGTCATTGCGAATGTGGTTGCTAAGAAGCAAATTGTTAGTAATTTTTTCATTATTGTTGGGTTTTAGGGGAAAATTTTAAAATCATAGCCTTGCTCTTTAAGCCATTGGATGCTCTCTGGGAGGGCGGTGCGTAGTTTATCGATGCTTTTCAGCGAGTCGTGGAAGGTGATGATAGAGCCGTTGCGCGTATACTTCTTGACATTATTCACGACATCCTCGGCATCGAGCCATTTGGAGTAGTCGCGGGTCACGACGTCCCACATCACAATCTTATATTTCCTGCTTAGCCAGGCATATTGTGGCAGACGCATCCAGCCATGGGGTGGACGGACATAGTGGCTGTGGATATAGGTATTGGCCTTCTCCACATTATAACTATAATCCTTGATAGAGTGGCGGATGCCGCCGATGTGGTTGTGGGTGTGGTTTCCCACCTGATGACCCTCTGCCTTGACACGCTCATACAGTTCGGGATACTTCCTGACATTGTCGCCCACCATGAAGAACGTCGCCTTCACCCCGTGCTCTTTCAGCACATCGAGGATGAAGGGCGTTGCCTCCGGGATGGGGCCGTCGTCGAAAGTCAGATAGACGGCCTTCTCGTGACGGTCCATTCTCCAATAGGCTTTCGGATAAAGCCAGCGGAGGTAGATGGCGGGCTGCTCAATAATCATTATTCACTATTCACTCTGAAAACGAGCCTCCTTTTGCGTAGTAAATCTCAGAGATCTTCTGCAACTGCTTCTCCATCTGTTCGCTCTTCTTCGCATCGACCTGGTCTTGCAGGTTCAGCAACTGGTTCATGATGTAGAGGTTGATCATGCACTCGCGCTGTGAACTGGCGAAGCGAGTGCCGTCGAGTGAGCAGTACCACTGGATATACTGCGACGACTTCTTCCAGAGTAGGTCAATCAGTTCCTGTGCCTTCTTGTTCTGGTCTGTTCCGGCATAGGCACGGGCCAGGTCGAGTGAACCACTCTGGTAGTCGTGCGGCACATTGTAGGCAGGGATCTCCTTCTCAGCCTTGGCGAGGACATTCTTCACCTTGTCAGTCTTACCTTCGTCGAGGAGGTTGACAGCCAACATCGACATCAGACGACGGTGGGTATAGCACATTCGCATCACTGTCTCGTCGAGGTAGATGCCGGGCTTGTCGATGCCGCCGTACTTATACTTGTTCATCATGTTGTCGTACGTCTTCTCGGTATCAAACTGCTTGGTACCCTCCATCGGAACCAGGTCGCCGCGTTCGTTGGTGTAGTGTGTACGGAACGGCGTGATGCGGTTGGCAAGACCCTCCTGCACGAAGTGTTCACCGAGGTTCATGTAGTTATCCGAGCCTACGGTGGTAGCCACGTAGATGGGGCGTGTCCAGTTGCACTGGGCAATCATCTCCAGCATCATCAGGTCACCCTTGTAGAGGGCACTCTTGCCTTTCAGCGAGATCACCATCCTGTCGGGGATGCTGTCGGCAGCCATCATCATACCACTCTTGCGGACAGCCTCCTTGTCGATGGTAACATAGACGGTATCCGTGGGGATGACATGCAGTTCGCTGTTCTTCGTGCGTACCCAGTTCTTCAGGATGTTTTTCAGTTCGAAGGGTTCCTCGCCGAACTGTGCGGCAGCCTCCAAGGGCTGTTCCTTATAGAGTTGGAGCACCTGCTGTTTCAGCGACGGATCCACCGATACGTATTCATTCGTGCCGGCGCAGTATTCCAGTCGGCTCCAGGTGATGGGTACCGACGGGGAGTCGTAGGCTGGACGGCGCATCTGGTCGATATACCAGTCCGTCTGCAGATAAGAGAGGTTGCAGACGCGGGCATCGGTACGCACACTCTCCGTATCCTGGTTGTACCAGAGCGGGAAAGTGTCGTTGTCGCCGTTGGTGAAAATGATCGGGTTACCGCTCTCCTGCAAGGTCATGAGGTAGTTCTGTCCGAAATCGCGGCAGCAGTAGCGGCCTGAGCGATCATGATCGTCCCAAGTCTGCGAGGCAATTTGGATAGGCACAAGCAGACAGACGAGGGAAACGAGACCAGCCAGGATGAGGTTCTCCTTCTTCATCTTGCGGTTGAGCCAGTCGATGATGGCTGCTACACCCATGCCGCACCAGATGGCGAAGGCATAGAAGGAACCGGCATAGGCATAGTCGCGCTCACGGGGCTGCATCGGGGTCTGGTTCAGATAGACTACGATGGCGAGACCTGTCATGAAGAACAGGAAGAACACCACCCAGAACTGGCGGATGCCAATGGGGTCGTCTATCAGTTTCTCACCCACCTTGCGCTTGCGGGTGTACCAGGCCTGCCAGAAGAGACCGAGGAGACCGAGTATCAGCGGCATACAGTAGAAAACATTGTGTCCCTTGTTCTCTTTCAGGTCGTCGGGCAGCATGTTTTGGTTGCCCAAACGGGCATCGTCGATGAATGAGAAACCAGTAATCCAGTTACCGTGTTCCAGTTCGCCGTTGCCCTGTATATCGTTCTGTCGTCCGGCAAAGTTCCACATGAAGTAACGCCAGTACATGAAGTTACACTGGTAGGAGAGGAAGAAACGGATGTTTTCCAGTTGCGAGGGCACCTTGATCATCATCGGCTCGCCGCAGCGGTCGTAGGGCACCTCCGTGCCATCCACGCCTCCCATCCAACTCTCGTAGGCGCCAGCATGGCCAGCGTCGTACATACGTGGGAAGAGCATGTTCTGGGCATACTTGTATTCATCCTTCGTACGGACGATGAAGTACGAGTCCTTCTCGTCGACAGAGGCCTTTTCCTTGCGCTGGTAGACGGGCTTGCCCTTCGACATCTCTGGACGGCACATATTTCCTTCTACCTTGAGAGCCACCTGCGAGGTGTAGGCCTGACCATAGAACAGCGGACGGTTACCGTACTGGTCGCGTCCTAAGTAGTCGCCCAGTGTAAAGATGTCCTCCGGTGAGTTCTGGTCCATAGGCGGGTTGGCCGAAGAACGGATCACGATGAGGGCGTAGGTAGAGTAGCCGATCATCAGCATCAGCATACAGAGCAGCGTCGTATTCTTGGCACGGGCAGAGATCAAAGGCAGTTTCTCACGGGTGAGTTTCAGCACGAACCAGAGGGCCGCGAGTACCACGATACCGATGATGAAGGCTGTCCATCCCCAGCCGTAGAACGGGATGCCGAGCATACCCACAGCCAACAGGAAGGCGACATTCTGTACGGTCAGACTGTGCTTCTGGGTCTGCGTCTCGTAGACGGCCCAGATGACGGTAGCCACCAGGAGGATGATATAGATGATCTCACCCGTATTGAACGGCATGCCGAGGGTGTTGACGAAGAACAACTCGAACCAGCCGCCCACGGTGATGATGCCTGGCACCACGCCGTAGAGCACGGCGGCAAGGATCACCACAGAGATACCTAAGGCCACGAGTGAGCCTTTCAGGTTGGCATTGGGGAACCGACGGTAGTAGTACACCAGTCCGATGGCAGGCACACAGAGCAGGTTCAACAGGTGGACACCGATGGAGAGGCCCGTCATATAGGCTATCAGCACCAGCCAACGGTCACTATGGGGCTCGTCGGCCTGGTCTTCCCATTTCAGGATGAGCCAGAACACCACAGCCGTAAAGGCCGAGGAATAGGCATATACCTCACCCTCGACAGCAGAGAACCAGAACGTGTCGCTGAACGTGTAGATCAGGGCTCCCACCAGTCCGGAGGCCTCAATCATGATCATCTTCGCCATCGTCATCTCCTCCCATTTGTCGATGAGCAGGCGCCGCACCAGGTGCGTGATACTCCAAAACAGGAAGAGGATACACGTGGCTGACAGCAGCGCACTCATCATGTTCACCATCATAGCCACCTGTGAGGGGTCGCTGGCAAACTGCGAGAAGAGATTGGCTGTCAGCATGAAGAACGGTGCCCCGGGGGGATGTCCGATTTCCAGTTTGTAACCGGTAGTGATAAACTCAGGACAGTCCCAGAACGAGGCTGTCGGCTCAATCGTGGAGCAATAGACGAAGGCGGCAATAAAAAAGGTGAGCCAGCCGAGGACATTGTCCACCAGTCTGAATTGTTTCATCTAAAAACTATCTATTTTAACGTTAAAATCCTAATTTGGTTGCAAAGGTACGAAATAATTGTCAATTATCAATTGTCAATTGTCAATTATTTGTCGCTCCTCTACATAAATTAACGGTTATTGGCGCATCGGGGCCGTGTCCTCGCCCTTCACCCATTCGGCGAGACTGATGCCCATGATACTCTTGAAGTTGTTGCTGAACGTGCTGTAACTGCGGTAGCCGCTCTGCTGGGCCAGTTGTTGAAGAGTGGCACGCCCTTCGCCCTGTCGGTAGAGGCTGACGAAGTGCTCGATACGCAGGCGGTTGATGTAGGCATTATAGGTGATGCCCTGCTGGGCGAAGTAACTGCTCAGGTAGGTACGGTTGGTGCCGATGACGAGTGCCAGTTGTGCCAGGGCGATGTCGTGCTGCAAGTAGAACTTCGTGTCCTCACAGCGCTCTTTGAGCAGCGAGCCGATGTTGTCTGGTATATAGGCAGCAGCCACCTTGACGCTTTCGTTCTCTGTGGACGGAATCTCCAGTGTTTGCAGGGTTTCCACGCGCCAGAGTATGAAGCCGGTGATGATGAAGGTATTTATCTGGGCGAGGAACTCGGAGGTCATACCCACGAAAAACACGGTGTAGGCACCATAGGCGAACAGGATGCAGGCGATGAACACGAGACTCTGCCACACCTCCTTGTGTTGCAGGTCGGCGAAGTTGTCGTGCAACCAGCGGTTGTACTGCCCCAATGCGCATACATAATATATAATAAAGCAGACGCCCACGAAACGCATATAGTACTCAATGGCTATTTCTGCCCGCTCGTCGCGGCCGGTGATGCCCCAGACGGCGATGCCCACGAGAGGCAGCAGTGCCACGGCGATGGGCCATATCATCCGCTTTCGGTCTTGCAGCATCCTGAGTAACACCACCATCATCAGCGGCATGAATGTCAGACGGTCCAGCAACAGGTTGATGATGTTACGCACCAGCCGGTCGTCAGCCAGACACACCGTACCCACTGCTGTCCACCATACATGGCTTGCCGCCGAGGCGAACAGAAAGGCGGCAGCCCACTGGCGCAGCGACTTGGGGGGCGTAATATTGGGGGAGATGGCGTTGTGCCGGCGCAGCAGCAGATAGAGTCCGGCGATGACAGCCGCCATCGCCGCTGCTCCGTAGAGCATCGTATAGAGCACATTGTTTAGACCTTCAAATTCGTACATAACCTTTCTTTTCCGTTGCAAAATTACACATATTTTACAGAAATCGTGTCTTTTCCAAGTCACAGAATTTACAAAAAGTCTCAAAATTTACAAAAAAAAGCATCTGCGCCATCAAATCCGATGGGTAATCCTGAAAAAAGTCGTACCTTTGTGTCTCAAAACTAAATCGGATCCGATAAATATTGATGAACGAAGAAAAGACATATACCCCCGAGTATGACGAGAACGCGATGGAGTTCGTCCACCGTGTCGTCAATGCGCAACCCGACTGCGAGCCCCTGCGCATCGTGGAGCAACTGGTGGAGATAGCCGTTGGCGAACTGAAAGGCCGTCCCTATGACATCAGTGCGAAGGCTTCCACGCGACGGATGGTGGTGACGCTGCAGCACAGCGGCAAGCCCATCGACGAGCGGATGGTGTGGGTCATGGGCGACCATACCGACCGTGTGGACTATCATCCCAATGACTCGGACGACGGCTGGGTGCTCACCATCTATCGCGACATTCCACCCTTGTTCGTCACACGTAGATATTAATGTACGCATGAAAAAGATCATACAACCACCTTATTTAAATAGAGGCGACAAGGTCGCTCTTATCTCTCCTGCCTATTGGGTACCCGAGGAGGCCATCCTGCAAGCCGCAGAGGTCATCAGGAGTTGGGGCCTGCAACCCGTCATTGGCCCTCACACTACCAGCCTGAATGTCGATGCCTACGCTGGAACGGCAGAAGAACGAGCCGCTGACCTGCTATGGGCCCTCGAAGACGACAGCATCAAGGCCATCTTCTGCTCGCGCGGCGGCTATGGCTCCATCCACCTGCTGGATCGCATCCCGATGGAAGACTACCGTTGTCACCCTAAATGGCTGATGGGTCATGGCGACATCACCACCCTGCTCTACACCGTTGCCGGCGCAGGCGTGATGAGCATTCACGGGCCGATGGCCTTCCAGATCGCTGGCGGTCAGGAACCTGCCACCACCATCGCCCGTAACATCCTCTTCGGCACCCTGCCGCAATACAAGATCGCTGGCAACGCCTACAACCGGAGCGGTCATGCCGAAGGTATCCTTGTCGGCGGCAATCTGTCGAGTTATGTTACCATTACAGGCACTAAATACCATCACCTGCCCTCACAGGACATTATTCTCTTTGTAGAAGAGGTGGAGGAGTCGTTGCATGCCATTGACAGACTCTTTTACACGCTTCGTCTGCAACTGGACTTCGAGCGGGTGAAGGGCATCATCTTCGGCACGTTCAGTTCCATCAAGTTCGACTTGCAGTTTGGCAGTGTCGAACAGATGCTGATTGCCCATCTCCACGACCTCGATATTCCCGTCTGCTGCGGCTTCCCCGTTGGCAGCAACAGTTGCCTGCCGCTCATCGAGGGTGTCCCGTGCTCGCTCGATGTGACCCCAGAGAAAGCCGTCCTGACTTTCGAAATCAAAGGCTCTACGCAGCCGTATGATATCGAAAAGGACAGTCCGAAACTGATCAAAGCAGACGATCAAAAAAAAGATTAGGCTCCCTCGAATAAAGGGAGTTTTTTTGTTTTACATAAACAGCCCTGCGCCGTAAATTAAAATGATGTAGCGGAAAATCTTGCCGAGGGTGATGGCGATGAAGGTGATGACGATGTTCGAACGCATCAGACCTAAGGCGATGGTGATGGCGCTGCCCAGGACGGGGAGGAAGGCGAAGAAGCCCATCCACGCACCATGGCCCGCCAGAAAACGGTGCGCACGCGCAAGACTCTCCTCGCTGACATGCAGGTACTTCTCGATCCACTCCATCTTACCCATGCGACCCACGCAGTAGTTGACGATGCTACCCAAGACATTGCCGATGGTGCCATAGACCATCAGCACCCACGGGTCGAGGCCCGTTGCCATCAGACCGATCATCACAGCCTCGCTGGAAAAAGGAAAGAAACTGCCAGCCAGGAAGGCGGCCAGCAGCATACCCCAGTAGCCGTACTGCGTCAGAAAATGAATGATGAATTCCATAAGGTGAAGGCTGTCAACAGCAGGGCAATGCCGAGGATGACGCAGAAGGCGATATTGGTGAGACGGGTGTAGGTGAGTGCGACGAAGTGGCCGATGAGGGGACTCGTGGTGATAATGATGAGGCGCAGCAACAGGTCTTCATGCTGTGGCTGGGCCAAGAGGAAGACCATCGCCACGACATCGAGGAAGGCCAGCGTGTAATAGATCTGGCGGATGCGGATCTTATCGTTGAAACTGGTGCGCAGATAATGGATCAGTCCCGTGACGAACAGGCCGACGAGGAAGGCAAAGGTCAGGAGGCGAGGAAGACCGAGGGTGGTATAGTCGAAGGGGAACTGGAAGTCGCCCAGCGGCTCGAAATGTTGCCACAGGGGCTCGAAATCGCCCTCATAACGCCAGAGAACCCATGCTAATAGGCCCCAGTAGGGCAACAGGATGCCTAACAGGGATGCCAGGAAGGTGCGCCCCGTCAGGGTGAAGATGAAGAACATCATCACGATCCAGTAGATGGGGATGAACCAAAGGGTGTGGACTTCCACCAGACTGCCGAGGCTGAGTAAGACGAACGTGTAGAAGGTGAGGCCCACGGACTCCTTGTCCTGATAGGAATGGAAGAGGGTGAGCAGGCTGGCGATGAGACAGACTTGGACAAAGGCGCCTTTCAGGGAGGGGAACAGGTAGCAGGCGACGCAGGAGAGGATGATGAAGGCTGCCGACACAGAACGGCTGTAAATGCGGATGAGCACGTTGCTGTTGTTGAGTTCCACCATCAGGTAGGTGGACACGACAAAGCAGGCGAACTGCAACCACCACTGCTGGGGGAACAGTCCGCACAAGAGCCAAATGACGATGCCGTAGAGGGCAACGGCAGGGAGTGTGAAGCGGCTCTCAGCCACCTTGTTCTGAAATCGCTTGATCACTGCTTATAGGTCGGCGCCGATGTCGCGACGGAAATACTTGTCGGTGAACTGGATCTTTTGGGCCTCCTCAAAGGATTTTTGAAGGGCTTCGGCCTTATCCTTGCCATAACTGCTGACGGCGATGACACGACCTCCGGCAGTGACGACCTCGCCATCCTTCATCGCCGTACCACTATGGAAGACGATACTGCCCTCCATCTGGTCGATGCCGGAGATGGGATAGTCCTTCTTGTAGGCCTGGGGATAACCACCGCTGACGAGCATCACACAGACGGCAGCACGGGGATCGAATTCGATGGCACGCTGATCGAGATTACCCTCGGCGACACCCTCGAAGAGATCTACGAGGTCGCTTTTCAGACGGAGCATGACACTCTCGGTCTCTGGGTCACCCATACGGCAATTATACTCGATGACGTATGGTTCGGGTTCCTTGCTTGGCGTATTGGTACGGTTGATCAGTCCGAAGAAGATAAAGCCCTTATAGTCGATATGCTCGGCTGCGAGACCCTCGACAGTGGGACGGATAATACGGTCTTCCACTTTTTGCATCCACTCCTTCGTGGCGAAAGGCACGGGGGTGACGGAACCCATGCCGCCTGTGTTCAGGCCAGTGTCGTGCTCGCCGATACGTTTGTAGTCCTTGGCCTCTGGGAGGATCTTATAGTGCTGGCCATCCGTCAGGACGAAGACTGAACACTCGATGCCACTCATAAATTCCTCGATGACGACACGGCTTGAGGCATTGCCGAACATACCGCCCAGCATCTCCTTTAACTCCTTCTTGGCCTCGTCGAGGGTGGGGAGGATGAGTACGCCCTTACCAGCACAGAGACCGTCGGCTTTCAGCACGTAAGGGGCTTCGAGGGTCTCTAAGAACTTCAAACCTTCTTCCAGATGCTCTCCGTCGAAGGTCTGGTAACGGGCTGTGGGGATGTGGTGACGCTGCATGAAGCCTTTGGCAAAGTCCTTCGAGCCTTCGAGGACGGCACCTGCCTTGGAGGGGCCAATCACAGGGATGTTCTTGGTACGGGCATCGGCTTTCAGTTCGTCGTAGATGCCTTTCACCAGAGGATCCTCTGGGCCTACCACCACCATGTGGATGCCTTTCTCCACGCAGAAGGACTTGATGGCCTCGAAGTCGTCGGCCTTCATGGCGACATTCTCGCCGCAGTTGCTGGTTCCGGCATTGCCTGGGGCGATGTATAGTTTCTCACACTTGCTGCTCTGAGCGATTTTCCATGCAAGGGCGTGCTCTCGTCCGCCACTGCCTAATAACAATATCTTCATCTTATTATAATTCGTGAAATTCGTGTAATTCGTTGTTAAAAATTATTTGAGGTAGTCCTCGAAGTACTGGGTGATGCGCTCATGCAGGTGCACAGAGGCATGGCCACGCATGTTGTGTTCCTCACCTGGGTAGGCGAAGAAATCAGGTTGGGTACCTGCCTTGATACAGGCATCGAGGAAGGAGAGGCAGTGCTGAGGCACCACGGTATTGTCGTTGTAGCCCGTGATGATCTGCAACTTGCCTTTCAGATTCTTCGCCTTGTCGATGAGGCTGGTCTTGGCATAGCCTTCTGGATTGCTCTGGGGTGTACCCATATAACGCTCGCCGTACATCACCTCGTACCAGCGCCAGTCGATGACGGGGCCGCCTGCCACACCTACCTTAAACACATCCGGATAGTTCGTCATCAGTGAGATGGTCATAAAGCCGCCGAACGACCAGCCGTGGATACCCAGACGGTTCATATCCACATAGGGCAGGCTGCGCAGATAGTCTACACCCTTCATCTGATCCTGCATCTCCGTCTGTCCGAGTTGGTGGAAGGTGGCCTGTTCGAAGTCACGACCCCGATACTGGCTCCCCCGATTGTCGAGGATGAAAACGATATAGCCCTTCTGGGCCATATAGGTCTCCCAGGTGCGAGAGGCCCAGTGCCAGGAGGCCTGTACGTTGTTGGCGTGAGGCCCGCCATATACATAGACCACAGTGGGGTACTTTTTATCGGGATTGAAGTCTGCGGGCTTCACCATCCTGTAATAGAGGTCTGTCGTGCCATCAGCCGCCTTGATACTGCCACATTCGAAGATGGGCTGCTGGTAACCTGTCCAGGGGTCGTCGGCATCCAGAAGGTTCGTATGGCGAGGGGTCTTTTGGGTCAGGTCTACCACATCAATGACACGGGGTTTTGTGGGAGTCGAGAATCGGTCGATAAGGTAGTTACCCGATGGCGATAGTTCTGCGTTATGAACACCATCCACCGTTTCCAGTTGTTTGATATCTCCCTTCATGCTCACGCTGTACAGATGGTGGTGCAGGGGATGCTCCTTGTTGGCTTTGATGACGATGGTCTTCTGCTTCTTGTTGAAGCCTAACACATCCATCACCACCCACGGGCCACTGGTCAGTTGTTTGAGGCACTCGCCCTGGGTGTTATATAGATAGAGGTGGTTATAGCCGTCGCGCTGACTCTGCATCAGGAACTTCGTCTCGTCCCAGGGTAGGAACAGAATGGGATGGAGGGGCTCTACGTATTTGTCGGAGGTCTCGCGATAGAGTGCTGCGAGGCGTTCGCCAGTCTCGGCATGATAGGCTACCAGGCGACAGTCGTTCTGCCCTCGGTTCAGTTCGAACAGATAGACCGTCTTGTTGTCTGGGCTCCAAGCGATATTCGTGAAATAGCAGGTCTTTTGGAGTGCTTCTGGGGAAACATCAGTGACAGGCGTCTGCAGATAGATGGTTTTTTGCGTGCGCAGGTCGTAGATGCCGATGGTGACGTCATGCGTCTTACCACCTGCCATCGGATATTTGTCTGGTTCGTAGGCGGCAGGGCAGGGCTCTATACAGGGATTGATGTTCACCTGCGGATAGTCCGTCACCATGCTCTGGTCCATGCGGTAGAACGCCAGGCGCTGTCCGTCAGGACTCCAGAAGGTGCCTTTCTCGATACCGAACTCATTACGGTGTACGCTTTGTCCATAGACAATCTCACGAGAGCCGTCTGTCGTCAACTGGTGTTCTTGTCCTTCTCCGTCGACTACATAGAGTTGCTGGCCCCTGATGTAGGCTGTGGCCTTTGAGACGGGGTTCCAGTCCTCGGCTTTCTCTTTGATGGTACTGTCCTGCCAGACGACTTGCTTCTGTTTAAAGTCCACGAGGATGACGGCATGACGGTTGCCTACTTGTACCAGGGGCTTGTCAGGATAGGGGAAGGTGGCGTTCATCAGGTGGCGCACATATCGCTCGTCGTCACTCTGCGCCCATTTGTTGATGTCGTCGAGGGTGAAGAGTTGTGTCTTCTTACCCGTCTTGATGTCGATGGTGTAGCACTCCTCCACATCCGTCTGTATCAGTTGGTCGCCCCACCATGTCAGCCACATGTTCTTGGGCTGGAAATTGTGGTAGTTCGTCCCACCGAAGTTCAGGTCTTCAAGGGTGAAGCGTTTGTCTTGCGCAGCCAGTGGGGTAGAGAGTGCAGCCATCATCAGTAAAGCGAACAGATATTTAATCTTCGTCATCGTCAAACCTCCTTTTGCTTTTCTCAAATTTCCTTACGGCTTTGTCCGTCTTTCTGTCGTTGCGATCGAAGCGACCCTTTCCGTCCTTACGGTTGAAACGCTTCCCGTCTTTACGGTCGAAGTGTCCTTTGCCGTCTTTTCTTTCAAAGCGCTTCCCGTCGTCTTTCCTTTCCTGTCGATCCTCTCGACGGGGTTTCCGCTCAGGTTTCTCCAAGTCATGGCGATGGAATGTGAAGGTACGGATGTCGGCTTCCTCGTTCTGTTCCTTCTCTTCTAAACGCTGCTTGAACTCACGGTTTTTCTTGAAACGGTGTTTCTCAGCCATCTGGCGCTTCTCGTCCTCTGTCTTCACGATACCCCCCTCATGGCGGAAGTCCTTCAACTTACCGTCGAAGATCTGGTATTTGCGGAACTCACATTCCAACGAGCCGTTGAAGAGCGGAATCTTGATGCTGGGTTTCAGACCGATCTGTTCGAAGCACTCCTCACGGTAGGAGAGGATCCAGGCATCATTATTGAGGAACTGATGTTTCAGGCGTTCCCCAATCATCTTATAGGTCCCCAGCAGGTCAGGGGTGGAGATACGTTCACCGTAGGGCGGGTTGGTGATGATGATGCTCTTGTTCTTAGGCTGTACGAAGTCCTTGAAGTCCTGCTGTTCGATGGTGATGGTACTCGACAGTCCTGCGGCCTTCACATTCATACGGGCCGTATTGACGGCTTTCATGTCGATGTCGTAGCCGTAGATATGGTACTTGAACTCGCGTTCCTGACTGTCGTCATTGTAGATCTCATCGAAGAGGTCGGCGTCGAAGTCGGCCCATTTCTCGAAGGCATACTCCTTGCGGAAGAGACCTGGTGCCATGTTCCTGGCGATGAGCGCCGCCTCGATGAGGATGGTGCCAGAGCCGCACATCGGGTCGATGAAGTCCGTATCGCCCTGCCAGCCCGACATCAGGATCATGCCTGCTGCCAATACCTCGTTGAGGGGGGCCTCCACGCTTTCCTGACGGTAGCCACGACGGTGGAGCGACTCTCCACTGGAATCCAGGCTGAGGGTACAGTGATCCTCGGCGATATGTATGTTCAGGCGGATATCGGGATTGGCCACAGAGATATTGGGGCGCTTGCCCGTCTTTTCGCGGAACTGATCCACGATGGCATCCTTCACCTTGTAAGAAACGAACTTGGAGTGTCGGAACTCTTCTGAGAAGACCACTGCATCAACGGCGAAGGTCTTGTCCGGTTCCAGGTAATCAAGCCAGTCAATCTTTTTGATTTCTTCGTAGACGTCATCGGCACTCTTGGCCTTGAAGTGCCGGATGGGTTTCAGAATTCTGATGGCAGTGTGCAACTGGAAGTTGGCACGGTACATCATCTCCTTGTTACCCGTAAACGAAACCATCCGTCTACCAATCTGTACGTTGTTGGCCCCTAACTGGGTCAGTTCTTTCGCCAGCACAGGTTCCAGTCCCATGAACGTTTTGGCGATCAATTCAAATTCTTGTTCCATTTTGTCAACTTTTCGTGTGCAAAGTTAATGCAAGTTAGGCAAAAAAACAAATAAATCGCAAAAAATCACCTTATATTTTGTGTGATTGCGTTTTTTTTCTTAATTTTGCCACGTCAACAACCGTGAATATGGCAGAGAACATTCTATCTTTCTCTTTGCGTAACATCTCGTCCGTCCAGATCCTGTGGATCTTGGCCGCCGTCCTTTTCGTGCTCCTGATCTTCATGATCTATCGTCAGTTTATGAGGAGAAGGCAACTGAAAAATGATCTGTTGGAGATCGGGAAGATGATGCAGAGCAATGTGGAGTACGAGTTCGTGCTGAAAGCCATGCATCTGGCCACCTGGCATGTTGACCCCAAGATGCGAAGCGTCTTTTTCGATAATGACTACCGCGAGGATACAGGTAACTTTATTCCTGAGGCCGGTATGAATATCGACGACTGGATGCTGCAACTTTTTCCCAACGACCAGTCTCGTGTGGGCAAGGCACTCGACGCCATCTGTCTGGGCCAGACGGAAGTCTTCTACCAGCAGTATCAGGTCAAGTCGGTCATTCCAGGCAAGTCGTATTGGGAGGAGAGTTATGCGACGATCGGAGAGCGCGATGCCGATGGCAACCCCTTGAAGATTGTGGGTGCCTCCATGCGTATCGACAATCGGAAGGATATGGAGAATGCCCTGATCCAGGCCCGTAACAAGGCTGAGGAGAGCGACCGTCTGAAGACGGCCTTCCTGGCGAATATGGGCCATGAGATCCGTACGCCCCTTAATGCCATTGTCGGCTTTGCCGATTTGCTGCCAGTGGTGCAGAGTGAGGAGGATCGCAGCCAGTTGATCCAGGAAATCCAGAACAACAACCAGAAACTGCTGCGTATCATCAACGGACTGGTCAGCATGTCGGAGATAGAGGCTGGTGCCAACAGTTTGGCGTTGAATGCCGTCGACCTGAATCCGCTGCTGACAGAGTTGCAGGAGCGCAATCAGGTGGGTACGGAAGTGCCTATCTTACTGCACATGCCGCAAAGTGAGATGCTGATCCATTCTGACTTGGAGAAATTGAGGACCATCATGGAGCACTTCCTGTTGAACGCCATCAAGTTTACGATGGAAGGTTCCATCACCATGGGCTATGATGTGGAAGACAACCATGTGCGTCTCTGGGTCAGCGATACGGGAAAAGGTATTGCGAAGGATGACCAGGAACGTATCTTCGAGCGCTTCGTGAAGATCGACGAATATGTGCCTGGTACGGGTCTGGGCCTTCCTGTGGTCAAGTCGCATGTCCAGCAACTCGGTGGTACGGTGGGTGTGGAGTCGGAACCAGGTAAGGGCTCCCGTTTCTGGGCCTTGCTGCCCCTCACATAATGCTTCCTATGCGACATCTCATCAGTCTTTTGTTCCTCTTGTTGGTGCCGTCTGCTGCGATGCAGGCGCAGGACTTTTCCGTGGCACCGCTCAGTGACTCCCTATTTGCACGGATGCAGGGACGGTCTTATCCGGAGGACTGTACCGTGCCTCGTAGTGACCTGCGTCATGTGCGTGTGCTCCATGTCGATGCCAAGGGGGAAACCCACAAGGGGGAACTGGTCTGTAACAAGGCCATCGCCCAGGATCTCGTGGAGATCTTCCGCCAACTCTATCAGGCGCGCTATCCGATAGAAAAGATCCGACTCATTGATGACTACGACGCGGATGATGAGCAGTCGATGAGCGACAACAATACTTCCAGTTTCTGCTACCGTACCGTCTCTGGCACGAAGAAACTCTCCAAGCATGCTATGGGAATGGCTGTCGACATCAATACACGCTACAATCCCTATGTGCGGAAGGGGGCTGACGGGCGCCAGTTGATCTCTCCTGACAATGGCCGTCCCTACGCGAACCGCCAGAAGTCGTATCCCTACAAGATCGTCAAGGGCGACCTGCTCTACCGGCTCTTCGTCCAGCATGGTTTCCGATGGGGCGGCAACTGGCGCAGCATGAAGGATTACCAGCATTTTGAGAAATAATCCTGTACTTTGCAACTTTTCTGCATCTGGAAACGTCAAACGGACAGAAACGAAACAAAAACAGATTGAACGATGAAAACAACAAATTACGTAATGCGCAGCCTCCTGCTGCTGTTGATGGCCCAGGCCGTCGTGTCGTGCGTGTATAGGAGTGGCTCTTGGGATGATGGCCCGAGAGTGATCAAGTCCCGTCCCCTGAAAGGCTTCGATAAGATAGAGGTCGTTGGTTCCCCCTCCGTCCATTATTTCCAGGCCGACGCCTACCATGTCAAGGTGGAGGGCCCAGAAGAGGTGTTGAAGAAGATTATCACCGACGTCGAGGATGGCACCCTCATCATCCGCAACAAGGGTAAAATAGGTATCTTCAATGTGTCAATGGGCGATATGGGCGATGTGATCGTGCATGTCGGTTCGCCCGACCTGACCAGCGTCAGTCTCAGCGGCTCTGGCGACTTTGTCTGCGAGAGTGATCTGGATACCGATCACATGCGTATCTCCCTCCGTGGCTCTGGCGATATAACCTTCAATAAGATTATCTGTGATGATTGCGTCACGGAACTGGTCGGCTCTGGCGATGTCCTCGTCAGACAACTGGATGCCCTGTCGTCGGAAATATCCCTGATTGGCTCCGGCGATATGGAAGTGTCGCAGTGGGACGTCCGCGATACGGATATCTCTTTGCGAGGCTCTGGCGATATAACCGTTCATTTTGGCAAGGGCTGCCAACGGGTGGACTGCCAGTTGACTGGCTCCGGCGATATCTGCCTGGAAGGCGAGGTCGAACAGATGAACAAACATAAGAGCGGCTCCGGCGATATCGATACAGACAAACTGACCATCGTGAAATAAACCACAAGAATCCCCGAAAGTTGAAAGGCTTTCGGGGATTTCTTTTTAGAGTAGTGGGCCGTGGCCCATGCAACTGGTCGTCGTGATGGCCGTCAAGAAGGCTGTGAGCGCGGCTACTATCACCTTCACCGCAATCTCAATAAATCCTTTCTTTTTCATAAATCTTCACTATTCACTTTTCACTTCCTACTGGTCTCCGCCTCCGGTGTTTTCGCCACCACCGCCGTTGTCGCCGCCGCCGTTGTCGCCGCCGCCGTTGTCGCCGCCCTGGCTGGTGCCGCCACCGTTGCCACCTTGGTTCTCGTTGCCGCCCTGGTTCTGACCGCTGTTGGTGTTCTCACCCGAGTTGGTGTTCTCACCACCGTTCTCGGGGTCTTCCACTTCGCCGCTGTCGCCTGAGGTGACGCGCTTCAACACGTTGCCCTCTTCGTCGAGGCAGGTGATCTGGATGCTGGTGTTCTTCAACTCCTCCTTCACCTCCACGTTGGGCGTGAACACAATCCTGCGGGTGGTGATGAGGCCCGTCTTCACGTCCTCCAACTTCTCTACAGATTTCGAGCGTACGCCGAAGCGCATCGTGCCGAGTCCGGGGATGGGGATGGAGTGACCTTCGGTGGCCCACGTGCGGATCACCTCACCTGCGGCATCCCAAGCCGCCTTGATCACACCTGCGGAGATGCCTGAGTGGGTCGATGCCTCCGCGAACACTTTCTTCTCTGCGATG